>JAISAX010000567.1 GCA_031266495.1 Opitutaceae bacterium | reverse complement strand
GAGCACGGTGTTCGCCGCCCGCTTCCCGCTGCTTCTCACCGCGTTCTTCTCTGCTCTGCTTCACTTTATAGAGGATTTTTGGCTTAGTCGCCATACTTCACCATATCCTTTGCGGCCTCTCATGCTTGACTAGTCTCTAGTACCCCATAACTTTGATTTTTTCGGATACCTTTCCTCTATGCTCATTCGGGATAGATGCGAAACTTCGAACGTTATGAGGTACTAGCCGCCTTGGGAATGTGCGCCATCGCAAGCGCAGGCATTGTCAATGCGCCGCCTTTTTGCCCATTCTCCCGCCATGACAGCAAGCGATGAAAGGTGGGCCAAAAGCCAGGCGTAAAGTGTCCGCGAAGCGCGAAAAGGAGTTCTTCCCGGGATTCGATCCTTACCCGAACGATCCCAACTGGAAGAAGCACGCGCCCCGCATCAGCAAATACAAGAAGAACTCTATGGCCGCCATGGCCCGCCACTTTCCCGGTATCGTGAGCGGCCCGGGTGACTTGTCTACACGGGAGGGATATAGAGATTAATTCTACTTTGGTAAATTTCATATTAATTCGTTGATAATCAGTACGTTATGAACTTGATATCTGATTTTGTAATTTATTGACAATCAACAAGATAATTCTAAATATACCAAAATAGAATTAACTGCCTGGTAGATGCAGGGCCACTCGCAGGTTTGTGTAACGTACGGGACCAGTGGCATGACTGGAGCGAGAAAGTAATTTGGGCTCTCGACGCACGGATGCACACGACGGAGCCCGTGTTTGGCGAAGCCTGCTATCATCTCGGAAGGCTTCGCCCGGCATTGCAGGCGTTGTTTACAATGGTGAACGAAGGCGCGCTGATTTGTTATCCGGTGATCAACAGCATGGGGGCTCGCCTTGCACCTCTTCTTGCCGGGTATCCGCACATGGACCTTGGCGATACGACCTTGGTTGCTCTCTCCGAACGCCATCCCCGGGCGAAACCCGTTACGATAGACCGGAGGGATTTTACGGTTTATCGACGCAAGGGCGGCCGCCCCGTCCCGGCGATCATGCCACCCGTCAACTGATGAAGGATGATAGAAGAGAAATTATCCGGATGGTATACGAGGCGCGATATGTGCCAACCTGCTGACATGGCCGACGAAAAACTCCTCAAGACCGCCGAAGAAATAGCCGCCGCCCTCGGCGTCTCGCGCTGGACGGTGCAAGCCATCCGACGCGCCACCCGCGGCAAGACAGACACCCCCTTTGCCGGCGGCCGCTACACGACGGCCGCCCGTCTCAAGGCATGGCTGTTTGCGCATCCGGACTTTGTGCCGACCCATGCCTACCGTCCGCCGCCGCAGCCGGCACCGGCCGGGCAATCGACGCCAACGCCGCTACCGCAGCCCCGAGATCCAGCGCCTGCAGGCACTGATAGATCTGATGGACGACGGCCGACGCGTGACCCACGAACCGCATCGCCTGCTGGATTGGCATCCCGGCCCGGGCGAGCCGGGTAATGACGGTGACACGAGTGCAATGGAAACACAGGTGAGACATCTTCAGCCGACGGAAAAACAGCCACCAGTCCTTGGAGGCCATCCGCGGCAGCACGCACAGATGGCTCGCCCCCGCCTCCTGCAACTGGCGGATCAGCGGCGCCAGCCCCGGATACAGCCGCGTCGTAAACACCCTTCGGCCACCGTCCCCCCCGCCCCTTGGCGGAAAAGCGGATCGTCCCGGCGACCGGATCGACGCCCTCCATCGGTACGGCCGTTTCGGACAGTCGGCACCCGTGATGCAGCGCCACCTCGAAACTCACCGTCATCCAGCGGCCGGTGACGGGCAAATGGCACTCGCGCCTGGCGAGCTCTGCGCGGATCGTGGCGATTTCGGCGTCGGTCATTTCCGATTTTTGTTTGGGAGGCAGACGCTTCAACCCCGTCCGGTGACACGGGTTCCCCTGCGCGAAGCTCCTGCGCACGGCCTCACGCATGACGACGCCCAACACCTTTACGTCGAAAAGGGCGGTGTTGCGATGGATGGGCGCGCCCGAATGGCCAAGTTGCGCCATGCGCCACGGCACATAATCGCAAACCATCTGGTAGGTGAGCGCGGCGGGCACGGGTATCCTTTTTTCGTCCAGGTAGCGGCGCACCGGCTTCCAGCCATTGAGCATCAGCTGGAGGGTTTTGGCGTGGAGATAATGGGAGCGCAGGAACGGCTCCGCTCACTGATCCCATGCCTCTTCCTTGGTGATTTCGCGGAGGTGTTTTGTTTCGAAGGATTTTCTGGTGGCGAGATCGAAGGTCTTGCGATGCCCGGCAGGGTTATCGATCCGGAAGACAGTGACGCGATGGAGCCTTTTCCCTGAGACGACATCGATAAAGGAGATGGACCAATGCAGGCGGGATGCTCGTTTATAGATGGAGACATTTGCTGGCATGGCAGCAGACGGCAGCAAGGCAGACTAAAAAAAATAAATATTTCCAGTGGGAATCACACAGTAAAACAAACAGAAAAAAGGTGTGTGTGTCGTCTCGAGAGTTCGATTTTCTCCAGCCGCATCACGCTTTCACGCGCAATGAATACGAAAAAAATCCTCATCACGGGAGTCACGCACGGTTTGGGAAAAGCTCTGGCGGAGGAGTTCATCCGGCTGGGCCATACCGTCATCGGTTGCGGCCGTTCGGCCGAAGGCATTCTCGACCTGCGTTTTGCCCACGGGGCTCCGCATCGTTTCGATGTGCTCGACGTCGCCGAGACCAGCAAGGTCGAGGTCTGGTCCGAGACGCTGCTCGCCTCGCACGGAGCGCCCGACCTGCTGCTCAACAACGCCGGGCTCATCAACTCGCCCGCTCCGCTCTGGAAAGTGCCGGCGGCGGAGTTTGCCCGCGTGATCGATGTAAATATCAAGGGACCGGCCAACCTGGTGCGCGCATTTCTCCCGGCGATGATCGGGCGCGGCAGCGGCGTGATCGTGAATTTCAGCTCGGGGTGGGGGCGCTCGGTCGATGTCGATGTCGCTCCCTGGTGCGCGTCCAAGTGGGCGATCGAGGGGATGACGCTCGCGCTGGCTGCCGAATTGCCGGCCGGTCTCGCCGCCGTGCCGCTTAACCCGGGAATCATCGACACCACCATGCTGCGCCAGAGTTTCGGCGAGGAAGCGGCCTCCGCTTATCCCGATCCCGATGCGTGGGTAAAAATCGCGGTACCCTTCCTGTTGCAACTCGGCCCGAAGGACAATGGCCGGCAACTCACCGTGGGCGGGTGAACCGCGAAGGCCAGGCGGGCGGGGAAACGGTCGCCGCAGCCGCCGGTGCGGTGCCCTCGCTCAGGCCAGTTGGCCGAGGAGTTCGCGGGCCTGCCGGTCGAAATCGCGCCAGGCGCGCCAAGGCGCGGCGGGAAGGCCGCTGCGGTGCAGCATGGTCTGGGCGCGGGCGAGGCCGTCGTTCAGACGTTGCTTGAATGTGTCGGCGGAAAGATCGCCGCGCTTGAGGATTTCCTGGTCGGGCCAGTCGGGATCGTCGGGGACGGGACCCGTGGAGCCGGGAGGAGGGGCCGGCCGGGCCGCAGCCGTCGCCGCCAGGCCGGAGGGCCGGTGGGGAGCCGCCGATTCTCCCGCCGGGGCGGCGACCGCGGGGCTGGCGCCATTGCCGGAGGCGACGAGGCTGCCGCTCGGAGGCGCTGCGGGCTTGGCCTTGCCGATCAGCCAGTCGGGGAGCACGTCGAGGATCGTGGCGATAATGCGAACCTCGGTCAGCGTCGCATCAATATAGCCACATTCGAGGCGCGATATATGCGTGACCTTGAAATAGGAAAGACCGGCTTCATGGATGATATTGGCCAGTTGTCCCTGGGAGAACCCTTGTTGCATGCGGGCTTCGCGTAACTGCGACGCGATGCGCCATTTTCTCGGTTCGGTCGGAGCGTTGATCATCTTGTCGACAAGATTTCAGTGGTAATCGGGAGGAAGCATAAAACAGCCGGGCGGCGCAGCAAGTCGATAATTTTACACATCCAGATAATTTTACACATCGGGCCGGGTTACGGGTTATACAAACCAGACAAACAGGATGGCGGCGAGCGCCAGCCGATAAATGGCGAAGAGGCCCAGGCCGTGACGCGAAAGGTAACCAACAAAACCCTTGATGGCAATGACTGCGGCAACCGTCGCCACCAGCATGCCGAGCAGCGTGTTGCTCCAGCCGAACACCTCGATCACGGCGGGGCCGGCTTTCCAGCTTTTGTAGAGCGCGGCGGCGGAAAGCAGGGCAAACCCGGCCAGAAAACTGAATTCGGCGGAGCGCGCCGGCTTCATGCCGGTGAAATAGCCGGCCACCATGGTGACCATCGAGCGGCTCATGCCTGGCCAGAGGGCGAGGCACTGGGCGAAACCGATAAAAAGCGCCTGGCCGGCTTTCAGGTCCTCGCCGGTGTACTCGACGATCCGCCGCGGCTGCCGCTTGCGCCATGCTTCGGCCACCACCATCAGGACGGAGCCGACGACCAGCGCCCATGCCACCGTGCGGATGGAAAAGAGATGGCTGTCGATAAAATCACCGAGCAGCAGGCCGGCGAGGCCGGGAGGGATGCAGGCGAGAACGATGTTGCGCAGCAGCCGCACGCCATCGGCGCTGTTCCCGAGGAGGCCGCGGGCGATTTGCAGGAGCCGCCGCCAGTAGATGAGCCCGACGGCGGCAATCGCGCCGGCCTGGATGATCACGGCATAGGCATCGGCGGCGGCCTTGATGGTGAGCGGTTCGCCTTCGGGGTGTTTGGGCGAGGGTTTTTTGGCCCGGAGCATCCGGCCTTCGCCGTCGTAAAGCGGGGCGGTGGATTCGAGGTCCAGGAAGTGGTTGGCGATGACGAGGTGGCCGGTCGAGGACACCGGGAGGTATTCGGTCACGCCTTCGACGATGCCGAGGACGATCGCGTCTAGCGCATCGGGCGGATCGGAGGCCCGGACGATTTCAGTCCTGGCGGGCGTTGCGGGATCGGAGGCGGCAGCATCGTCGGGCGTGGCGAAGGCCGCGCAGGACGTTGCGAGGAAAGCGGTTGCCAGCCGGAGCCGGGAGCGGAAAAAAGTCATCAAGAGTTGGATACGTGATATGAAAAAGTGTGGCGGGAGCAGGAGCGACGAACGCAGACCGGGGCTGCCAGCAAAAACCGGACCCTCGCGGCGAGGCGCGGACGGTTTTATTCGGGAAACCGGAAAATGGTCTCGTCCTGTCGGGCGTAACCGAGGCGGCGGCGGATTTCCATCTCGTTAAAGACGGGATCGTGGCGCAGACGTTCCAGGATTTTTTCCTGTTCGGCGAGCCGGGTTTCGGTCTCGGCCAGGCGCTGGCGGGTCTGGGCCTCGATTTCACGGTGCCTTTTGTATTCGAGTCGCGTCTGCCAGAAAAACACGCCGGCAAGGACAAGCGCGCCTGCAAACAGCGTGGTGTAAATGGCAGTGATAACGTGACGCAGGCCCATGTCGATTGTCAGTGTGGGCGGAAGAGTGACGCAAAAATGGCGATCTGTAAATAGCAGGATGGAAGGTCGCCGGCGTTTTGCAGGCGATCAGCGGCCTGCGAGGTGGCGGCGCCAGAAAAGCAGGCCGATGACGACGATGTTCACGACCATGAACAGCCAGATGACGAGACGCGCGCGGCGGGCCTGCCGTTCTTCCTCCGGAGTCGGGGGGAGCGGGGCGGGGGAAGGCGCCGGCGGCGGAGGTGCGAAGTCGTTTGCATCCATGCGGATGAAATGCATTCGTAATGACCGATCATGACAACCCGATACTGGCTCGTTAAACAGGAACCGGAATCCTACGCGTGGGAAACGTTCGTCCGCGACGGTCGCACGACGTGGGACGGCGTGCGCAATTTCCAGGCGCGCAACAATCTCAAGGCAATGCGCGAGGGCGACCGCGTGCTTTTCTACGCAAGCGTTCCGACGAAGGCCGTGCAGGGCACGGCGCGTGTGAGCCGGACGGCGTTCCCCGACCCGACGGTCGAGCCCGACGAGGCGAAGGGCGGCTGGGTCGCGGTGGAGCTGGAGGCGGGCAAGACGCTGGCCCGGCCCGTGACGCTGGAGGCGATCAAGGCCGAGCCGTCGCTGGCCGACATCGCGCTGCTGCGCCAGAGCCGGCTGTCGGTCATGCCGGTGACGCGCGAGGAGTTCGAAACGATCGTCGCGCTGGGGAAGAAATAACTGAAGTTACGCAGCCGTTACTTGTTCACCGATCACCCGTCTGAAATCTCAAATCTGAAATCTCAAATCTCGAATTTTCCTTCGTCATGAAAAACCACACCGGTCTAATGAAAAACCATCTACTGCACACCCGTCGCCGCGGTTCGTTGTGGCGGACGCTGCCCGCGTTCACACTCGCGGCCCTCTTCGCGACCAGCACCGGCTTCGCCGACTACAATTACTTTTCCGCCCAGAGCGGCAACTGGCACGACTCCGGTACATGGAATATATCTGAGAGCGTGTTTAAAATTAAATCAAATGGGATAAATGCATAACTTATTGCTATACATGATGATATTTTCGGCCGAAAAAATATATATTTTCTTGATATTTTTCCAGACAAAATCATGA
>JAISAX010000552.1 GCA_031266495.1 Opitutaceae bacterium | reverse complement strand
GAATTAAGAATCAAGAGTCAAAAATTAAGAACTTATGTTACGCGAGGGACAACGTAGGGGCGCGTAACATCAGTTACACCCACTGCCCGCCGTGCTGCTTGGGGGGGGGGCGCGCCCCCCCGCCCGCCCCCCCCCCCCCCCCCCCCCCCCCCCCCCCCCCCCCCCCCCCCCCCCCGACAGTCCCAGGGTCTTGATTTCAAAGGGCCGGAAGGCTAATGTCAGTACGCCGTCCCGCAGGGGAAGGGGGCGCGGGTTTTCTTCAAGGAGGTTGGTTTCCACGACGTGATGGGGCGTCCGGCCAAATGTTATTCGTCCGCGGGAGGCGCAGCCTTCCGCTTCATACAGGCGCACGATATAATCCGCCGCACCGGCGGCTACCGCCGGTTTGACCGTTTCGACTATGACGTGGGGAATGTCTGTCGTAAACAGGGGGGCGATTGTCTTTTGGCCCGCGCTTCCGGCGAGGACCGGTATATTGAATTCGTAGGCGGGCTGGATAACGTTCTCCGCCGAAAAGCCTCCGTGCGGCAAGAGGGCGTAGGCGAAGCGGTGGACGCCGGCGTCGCCCCGGGGGTCGGGATGACAGCCGCCTTTCAGCAGGGTGAGGCGCGCTTCCGCTCCGCGCACACCGATCCCGTATTTGCAGTCGTTGAGAAGCGCTACTCCATAGCGGGTTTCGGAGAGGTCGGTCCATTTGTGCTGGCAGACCTCGAACATGGCTTTCTCGACCGGCGTGTTCCTCGTTGTCGGTCGCACGACGTGGCCGAACTGGATTTCGTGCCGGGCCGCGGCAATCAGGAGGTTGAGGTTAAAGGCCGCTTTCAACAAACAGTGCGGTTCCCGCCAATCGACTTCGGTGTCGAAATCGATCCTCTTGCTTCCCGCATGAAAAATCATGTCTTGCCGGAGCGTCGAGCGTCGCCCGATCCGGTATTCGCTGCGAAGGCGAAATTGCAAGGGGCCGTTCTCCGCTACGTTTCTCCCGAGCAGGGTGTTTTGCACACGGAGTTTCAGGTGCTGGTCTATATCAATGTCCCAGTTGTCCCACGATGCGGGGACGTCTTCTCCCGCCAGGAAGGTGTTGAGTGGCGGGCCGTTTCCTCTCAGTTCGCGCTCCGCCTCCCGGTCGAATAGCGAGTCAATAAAACCGGCTTCGTCAAAACTGACCCGGTAATGGGGGGTTTCCAGGCTGGCTGCGGCTCCGGCTGCGGCTGCGTTGTAGTTGAAGGGCGTGGGCAACGGTTGCCTGTCCGCAGCGTCCGTTGTTGCGCCGAACGTGACGCGGACGCTCCCGAGGGCCGGCAGATCGATGCCCTGGCAAACCAGTTCGCCCCGGCCATCGAGATTTGTAACCACTTGGGTAATTGGCGTTACACACTCCGGAGGTAGGGGCTTCGCTTGCGAAGCCCGCGCTTGTGAAGCCCCCGCGAAGGACCCTGGGACATCGTTACACCGTCCGGCGTGCGCGGGCGTCGCCTTCGGAGCGGGCGTCGCAAGCGACGCCCCTACCTCCGGAGTGGTGGCGGCGCAGGGAGGGGGGGGGGGGGGAGGGTCCAGGGGATACTGAACGGCCCGGATCTGCGCCAGCCGAGGGTGTTCCAGAGAGTGAAGGCGCCCGTGGCGGCGGCGGGCGTTCCGGTCAACCGGCGGGTGGCGGCGGCGGCGCGTTCCTGGACTTGTGCCAGTTCGGAGATGGCCCGGTCGTGGACTTCGGGGATCGAGGTGCCGGGCAGGATGTCATGAAACTGGTTGACCAGGAGGAGATCCCACAGGGCCGCAATCTCCTCTCCAGCATCGTTTATATCGTTTATATCATTACCATCGCCGCCGCCGCCGCCGCTATCGCACAGGACGCGGATGCATTCCAGATCGCGCAGCATCAGTTCGCCTTTCCGGTTTCCTTTTTTGATGGCGTGCATCTGGGTCAATGTGCCCCGGTGTCCCTCGAAGTAGAGTTCTCCGGTATAGACGGGCATGTTGCGGGCGTTTTGTTCCAGTTCCCGCATGAAGCGGCTCACTGTAGTATGTCCGGCCCGGGGGCAGCCTTCGGTATCGGCGCAGCGGCGGGCCATTTCGAGCATTTCATAGTGGGGACCGCCTCCGCCGTCTCCGAAACCGTAGGAAACCAGACGGCAGTCGTTGACCTCCTTGTGCCGGACGAAGTTTTCCGTTGTGCGAAAATCCTGTTTTCCGCCGTAGAGCGTCCCGATGAGGGTGGCCGGGTCGGGCCAGCATTGCGTTTCGTTAAAATGCACTACCACCTCCGAGCGGTCCAGGCCGCGCCAGCGGAAGGTGTCATACGGAAAGGTGTTCGTGTCGTTCCAGGAGAGTTTGGTGGTGAGAAACCGGGAGAGGCCGCATTGTTGCAAGATCTGGGGCAGGGCCGCGCTGTAACCAAAGGTGTCCGGCAGCCAGAAGACGTCGGGTGTATAATCAAAATGCTCTTTTGTATGGCGGATGCCCCGGAGGAATTGTCGCACCAGCGCCTCGCCTCCCGTCAGGTTGCAGTCGCACTCGATCCACGTGCCGCCCACCGGCTCCCAGCGGCCTTCCGGGACGCGTGCCTGGATGCCACGGAAGATGTCCGGGTACTCCGTGCGCATCATTTCGGCGTGGTAGGGGGAGCTTTGGATAAAAATGTATTCGGGGTACTGGTCCATCAGGCTCAGGACGTTGGACCAGGTGCGGGCGCATTTCCGGATCGTTTCGTCGATGGTCCACGTCCAGGCGGTGTCGATGTGCGAGTGCCCGACGAGGCCGGCGCGGGGGACGGACCCGGAATTGCGTTTCGCCAAAACCGCCTGGAGGAGACGGCGTCCTTCGCCCAGGCGCGTCCGCCACTCCTGCTCCTCGTGGTCCGCGGGGTGCCGGGGGACGAGGGCAAACAGGTCCTCCAGGGCGGCGCAGAGTTTTGCCCGGCGGAAGTCGTCCACGGAAGGCGACCCGGCCAGCTGGCTGACGGCGGTCAGGTCGCAAACGAAGTCCTTGACGTCCGTCCGCCGGGTCGCCAGCCGGACGTGGTCGAACACCCGGGGCCAGCGTTGCGCATAATGTCCTTGTGTTTCGGGGGTGTCGAAGGGTTGGGTGCCGACGAGGCGGTGGCCGGCGTACGCCTCCAGGGCGATCTCGTGACGCTGGCCCGCCGTGGCGTTGGCGGTGAGCAGCAGCGTGTGATGATTGCCCCGGGACTTTGCCTCCCGGGGGTGCGTAAAAATGCCCCTTGGCCGTCCATCGACCCAGAAGAGGGTTTCGTGTCCATCGACTGCGGCCCGGATATAAAGCGTTTGTCCGTCGAGTTCGTCGGGGATCGTCAACTCTCCGGCGAACCACGCGCTCCCGCCCGGTTTCCCCCAGGTGGCGCCGCGAGTGGCGAGCGGCCACCGCCTCCACCCGCCGGGCACGGCTCGCAGGTGTCGGTCCGTCTCCTCCATGCGCACGGGGATGTCGGATACTTCGGCGAAAATATACGCCGTGTACGTGTCAGCCATCCAGCGTGTCTTGCTTAGCGTTGCGGGTGAAATGAGCATGGCAGATTGAATAAAAATCCTGAAAAAACCACTAATGCACACTAATGGGCACTAATGGATCAACCTGTTCATAATAACTGAATTTCACGGTTTTTTTATTAGTGTCCATTAGTGTCCATTAGTGGTTGAAAAATGTTAAATAAGCAGCATTGGGCTATAGCCTGATTTATTTGCCGGGCATCTTTTGGAGCGAGATGTCGTCAATATCGAACACCCGCCTCACGCCCATGTTGCCGATCACAATGGCATCGATCCGGTCGAATTTTCCCGCGGCGCCAACTCCGGAAACCGGCCGGTCTTTCACCAGGACATTTTGCGGATTGGCCACCTCGATTACGGAAAGCAGGGCGGTCACCGATTCGCCATTCAGAGCCGGACCGGTGTTCCGGATATTCGACAATATCACCTCATACCACACCTCTGAACGCCAGCGGGCTTCCGCTATATCTTCGGATTTGCCGCGTCCCCAGTTCTCGCCTCCTGCGGACACACGCAGCATATTGTCTTCAACCCCTCCGTTTTTTCCGCCCATAAAGCGCACCGAAAGCCCGTTCACGCCATCATTTTTTCCCACAAGAATTTGCGCCGCCGCATAAGCGTCGTCAATCAGCCGGATTTTGAAACGGAACTCGACCGGAGCACCCTCCATCAAAACGCCCCTCCCCTCCGGCAATATTTTTATAAACGTTTCGCCCAGGCTGAACCGGATGCCCGCTCCACGATAGCCCGCCCTGGCCGTGACGACCGCACCCTCACCGCTTGCCGAAAGAGGATAATTGAGATGCCAGCCTGGCATATTTTTTAATAACACACCTTCCGGCGCATCCGGAAAGTCTTCGGTATAAACAGCGTCGCCCGACGCGATAACAGGCATTGCCATGATCAGCAATGCGCTCAACAGTCCTGAATATAAACGTGGGTTCATCATGGTAAAACTATGGGGCACTTTGAAAAAATCGTTTTAACCGCGAATGGACGCGAATAGACGCGAATTCGAAGAGAAAATAACTTTGTTGGACAAGAGCAGGTATTGAAACATTCGCGTTCATTCGCGTCCATTCGCGGTTGGTTCGGTTGTCTGGAAAAAGGAGTTTTTCAAAGTGCCCAATGGTTTTTCAATCGCGGTCTCCGAGTAACAGCCATTGCCGCCAGGAGGCGGGCGACTTGCTTTCGCCGATCCCCGGAGTGATGCCGATCCAGCACTTGCGACCCCGCCCGTCGTTGTCGTTGACGATGGCATTCAGACGAATCACATCACCCGCCCGCGGGCGCGGCCCGTCAAAATCGCTCCACGGAACAAGCATTGTATAATCTGTTACAGAGAGCGAACGACGCACCGCCCGCACCACGATGTCCTCGCGCACCCGCTGCGACGGATAACTCTCGATCGCCCACGCCCGCCCCTCGCCATCCACCGCCATGCCATATTCGCGACACTGCCGGTCGTACGCATTGTCCGCCGCCTGTCCGGGATCGACGGCAACCTGCACCG
The DNA here is from genome assembly GCA_031266495.1 of Opitutaceae bacterium. Next base: position 143 of record JAISAX010000552.1, on the reverse strand, counting down.
AATCGAACGACCAGACCGCGGGATTTCCCCAGGGCGGAGGCACATGCACATCGTCCCTCACCCCGAGCCGCAACAAAAGCCCCACGTCCGTCCAGGAGACCGTGACGACCGCGGACAAATCATCCGCCCCCCTCCAATCGACG
>JAISAX010000539.1 GCA_031266495.1 Opitutaceae bacterium | reverse complement strand
TCCGCCCTTGAGCGTGACGGCGAGGCGGGCGGGATCGTTGTCGCCGGGCCGGGCAACGAGGATGCCGGCGTTGGAAAACCAGCCGCGCAACGGGTCGCCGCGCCGCATGGCGGGAGGAGGAGCGGCGGCGGCGGCGTCCGCCGCCGGTTTCAGGTCCGGGGTTTGAGGTCCGGAGTTGTCTGCAAATGGAGTGGAAGTAACGGGCGAAACGTTGTCCGGCAACGGGAAGGCTGTCAGCCCGACGCTGTAGAGGAAGATGCCGGGATCGGCCGGATCGAGCTTGCCGGAGGCGGGCGGGGGGAGGCCGAGGCGCGGGTTGGCGAGGCGGTTGATCCACCACATGGGTTGGGCGTAAAGCCGGCTATCCCCAAAATACGGATACAAGCCGGGCGCCATTTCGAGATCGACCGGGAAGGCGGCGATTTCCTTCACGAGCGGGTTGGCGTAGAGATTGATTTTACCGGACGTCTGGCGGAAGAGGGTTTCGGCGAGGGCGACGTAGTGGCTGAAGCCGTAGTTCCAGTAACCAAGCCCTTCGATGCAGTAGCCGTCGGCAGGAAATCCGTGAAGGTAGCGGAGAAGATTTTTTTCCGCGCCGGCGACGATTTCGGCGCGCAGGCGCAGGTCGGGCAGCGCGGTGAGCGCGGCGAGCGTGATGCCGGCGTGGCAGACGGCGTTCCAGTTGTGGTCAACGGTGATCCACCAGCAAAGACGCGAACCGCCGGGGTTGCGGAGGCGGTTCAGGTAAGGATCAAAAACGCGGCGGCGCAATTCGTCGCGGGCGCGGGTGACGAGGCCGGCGGGCAGCTTGTCGCCGACGAGCGCGAGCGTGGTGCCGATCATGGCGGCGTCGGTGGCGGCCATCAGATCGACGTCGATGAGTTCGCCACGGTAGTTGAGGAGTTTGCTGTCGTGGGCGGGGGCGACCCAGGTTTTTTCGGCAAGGATGGCTTCGAGTTCGGCGGTGAGCGCGGGGACGAAACGTCCGTCGTCCGCGGCGCATTCGGCGAGGGTGAAGATTTTGAGGCGGTAGCGGCGGCTGTCGCTGTTTTTTGAATACGGGCCGCCGCGTTTTCCGGTGCGCGAGTATTCGAGGCGGTCTTCGTCGGCGAGGGGGGGGGGAGGCTGGAGGCGGGCCTTGTCGGCGGGCGGGATGACGCGGGTGCCGAAACGCCCGGCGAACCCTTCCCAGGCGGCGCGATCGGCGCGCGACGGACCGCAAAAGGCGGGCGCGGCGGGGAGCAGTGTCGCTATTTTTTCAATACGCGCGGGGTCGGGCGTGAGGTCCGCGGGCGGAGCGCTGGCGGCCGTGGCGAGGCGGGCGGCGGCGAGTGGCAGGGCCGCGGTCATGAGGAGCGTCGCAAACGCCCTGGTGTGGCGGATTCGTGTCATGGCAAAGGGGAGGAGGGGTCTCTCGGACGGGGGGGGGGAGGGGGGACTGGCGCGGTGATCCGTTTCGTGGATCACGACGTGTCACGGGTCGGGGTCGAACCAGCGTTTGCGGTCGCTGCTGGTGGTCAGGTCGGTGGCGGGTATCGTGCTCACGTGGCCATCCGCGAAACCGCAGAGGATTTTCCCGGGGTTGCCGCGGTCGCAGGGGAGTTGGGAGGATGTGCCGCCGATGTATCCGGGGCCAAGATACCAGGACGCTTGGGCCGGATCGGCCTTGGTGGCGGTCGGGCAGAAGAGGACGCAGCGCGAGGGGGTGGCGACGTGGGTGGTGTCGAGTTGGCTGGTGGTGCTTTTTTCGAGAGGAAAGATTTTTTCGTTCGCGCCGTAGTCGGACAATTCGTGGTGGTTGCCGTCGGTCACAAACGGATCGAGCAAGACCGCGCTTTGCTTGTCGATGGTGGTGTTGATAAAAATTTTCCCGGTGCCGGTTTTGTCTCCGATCAGGGGTCGCAGGGTGTTGGGCCAGCGTTTGGTCGTCGCCGATTCCTTGTAGCCGTCCACCGCCATCCAGGGATACTTGTTGCGGTTTTCGGAGGCGTGGAGGTTGGCGGCGGTGGCGAGCTGGCGGAGGTTGCTGATGCTTTTGGCGCGCTTCGCGGTTTCGCGCACCTTGCCGACCGTGGGGATGATAATCGCGGCAAGGATGCCGATAATGGCAATCACGGTGAGCAGTTCGATCAGCGTGAAAGCGGCGGAGAGATTGCAGGGGGACTTTTTCATGTCAGAAAACACAGGCGCGAGATGGGGGGGGGGAGGCATCGGGATGTCACAGGCGCCGCAGGTGACGACATCCCAGGGCAATCGTCAAACATCCCATGCCGAGCAACCCGGCGACTGCGGCAGGTTCCGGGACGGCGGTGACGGCGGTCACGTCAACCGCGCCCAGACTGATGCCGGTGGGGCCGGCGGCATCGGTATTGGCGGTGAGGTTATACGCACCGATGGCGAGATACGAACCGTTGGTGGTGAAAAGCGAGTGCGTCACGCTGCTATAAGCTCCCGACTTGTTTGATTCGCCATCGGAGAATGTCGCCCCGTCGAGGGAGAGCGTCCACGACGGTGTGGCGCTCGTGCCATCAACCGTCCATGTGAACGACGTCGGCGCGCCGCTGATGGTGAACGACTGGGAGGACGACGCATTGGTGTAGAGAAGGATTTTCCAGACGTCCACGTAATGGGCGACAACTACAGAAAGATAGCCCGTTCCATTGGCGGGGCCGGTGCCGGGACGGTAATTGTGGCTGGTGCCATCTCCGGCGGCGTCGGTGTCGATGTTGCCGACCAGCGCGTAAAACACATTCGCGCCCGTGGTGGCGGGCGTGCCGCTGATGGAGAGATCGGAAAACGAAAACGTGAGCGCCTGCGCGAACGGATCAAAATCCTTTCGGGTGGAGATAATCAGGCTGCGCTGGGTGGATCCCGTCGAGCCCACATTTGCGAGAAGTTTGCCGTCGTTCACCGAGACGGAACCCGATGAGCTGGTTTTGGCGGAGGTCCAGGTTTCCGCATCCAGTGCGGAGCCGTCGAATGAGTCGGAGAGCGGGGCGAAGTCCGCGCGTGTGGTGACCGGGGTGGCGAGAAGTGCGATGGCGACAGTGAAGGCTGCGGTTGCGAGGACCGCAACGGGTATAATTGGATTGGGACTTTTCATTGGGAAAAAAAGACGGGTTGAAATGACTGAAGCTCTTTTTACCCGAAACGCGTCCGCCTGTGTTAGGACAATCCCGGTTTTTCAACTAGCACAAGTTCGACATTCTGTTCCCTTTCCCCGGAGGCATGCCAGGACTCGAATGCGTGACCGGATCATACAAATTCAGAATCATCGACGATCTTGACGACTTCCACACGCGCTGGAGCCGGCATTTTCGTGAGCGCCAGATTCCGGTCACCGCGTATCATTTCCCTCACGAGACCGGCGGCGGGCCGCGTCACGATCACGACTACATCGAAATCCAGCTCTGCGCAGGCGGACAGGGCTGGCAGGAGTCGGCGCTTGGCGACCGGCCGTTTCGCACCGGTGACGCGTTTGTGCTTCATCCGGGCGCCTGGCATCGCCACCACGACAACGACGACGTGGATTCGTTTGTGTGCGGCTTCCTCGAGGACCTGTTGCACCATGAACTCCTCTGGACTCTCGACAATCCGCGCCTCAATCGCCTGCTCTGGCGCGTCTCCACCCGGGACCACAATGGCATCATCCCCATCCATCTGACTCCCGATGCTCTCGCGCAATGCGTGGCCCACTTCGATGCGCTCGTTTCCATCGGCGAGAGTGATGATCCGGATACCACTCCCGCGCGCCTTGGTTATCTGATCCTTGTTCTTTCCTGCCTCGCCCAGGGCATGGAGCCCGAAGGTGACTCGCCGGCCACTCCGGTCCCGTCGGGCGTCGTGCATATGGCGGTGAAGCGCAGCGTGGCGCTGGTGAACGAAAATCTCGCCGAGCCCTGGACGGCTTCCGGACTGGCGCAGCGGCTCAACATCGATCTCTCCTACCTCGGCAGGCTTTTCCATGCGGCGCTCGGTGTATCGCCAATGCAATACATCGCGCAGGCCCGCGCCAAACGCGCCGCGCATCTGCTGCTGCGCACCGCGATGCCCATCGCCGACATCGCCGGGGACGTGGGCTGGCCGGACCCCAACTACTTCGCGCGCCGGTTCCGCGCCCACTTCGGCATCACCGCATCGGAATACCGGATACGACATCTTTCGCCACAATCATGATCCCGCGTCGCATCATCAACATCGTTAACTTCATCCGCTACGACGATCCCCGCGATCCGGCGCTCGATCTGCTGGAGCCGGTTGTCCGGCAGATGCAGCTCCTGCGCGAGGCCGGGCTGCCCTGCACGTGGCTGCTGCAATTCGACGCGCTCGTAGCCGGTCCGTATGTCGATTTCCTGAAGGCGAATCTGCCCGATAACCACGAGGTCGGTCTCTGGTTCGAGATCAACCGGATGCACTGCGACGCCGCCGGCGTGGCATTCCGCGGAGCGGACGGCCTGAACTGGGACCATCACGTGCAGGCGGCGTTTTCCGTCGGCTACACCCCGGCGGAGCGCGACCGGCTGGCGGATGTGGCTGTGCGGACGTTTCGCGAGATTTTCGGACGCGAACACGGACCGCGCTCGGTGGCGGCATGGTATCTCGACGCCCGCACGCTGGCCCGCCTCTCCGAAAAGCACGGCGTGGAGGCGTTCGCCATTTGCCGCGACCAGTACGGGACGGATGGATACACGTTCTGGGGTGGACCGTTTTCCGGAGGCTATTATCCCTCGCGCCGGAACACGCTCTCGCCCGCGCAGACCGCGGACGGACAGATCGGCACGCCGGTTTTCCGGCTGCTCGGTCCCGATCCGGTTCACCAATACGACACGGGCCTCGGCACTTCGTGGCAGGGAGTGCTGACCATGGAACCGATCTACAAGGCGGCGGGCAAAAATCCGGAGTGGGTGCGGCGGTTTCTCGACATCGTTGCCGGCGCGCCGGCGCTGGCGTTTTCCCATGCGCAAGCCGGCCAGGAGAACAGTTTCGGTTGGCCGGCGATGGCGGAAGGCTACGCGATGCAGGTGGCAGAGTTCGTGCGACGGCGCGGCACGGCAGAGGGGGAGGGACGGGAGGGGAGGGGGGGGGAGGGGAGACTGGAATTCGAAACGCTGGGCGACACCGGACGGTGGTTCCGGCGAACATTTCCGGCGGATGAAACCGGGACGCCGTCGCAGGCGATCGTGGCATTGCGCGATACGCTGGGCGGGGCGCGGCGCTCGATCTGGTATCATTCGGGTCATTACAGGTGCAATCTGCTGGTCGAGGGCGACCGGCTGTATCTGCGCGACCTGCACCTTTTCGACGAACGCTATGCGGAGCGTTATCTTGAAGAGCGCTGCGATCTGCATGCGGCGCGGTTCGACACGCTGCCGGTGCTCGACGGTTTCGGGTGGTCGGCATCAGCGGACGACCGCGCGCTGGGACGCTGGTTTGCCGACGGGAGCGAATTGCGGCTCACCGGCGAGCCGGAGGTGACGGAGGCGAACGCTGGCGAAGGCAGGCTGACCGTGCGCTTCCCTGTCGCCTTCCCTGTCGCCTTCGCGGATGCCTTCGCCGATGCCGCCGACGTGCTCACGGTTGTTTTCGAAAAGACCGGCTGGAGATCTGCGTTGCAGTCGGGCGCGGCATTGTTGTTGTCTGTCCGCTGGGCGTGCGCGGCAGCGACATCGTTTGTCGGGGTGCGCGGGGCGGCCGATGGTGTCCGGACGCCGGAACTGTGTTTCGAACACGAAGCGTTTTCGTATGCGTTGCCGGTCACGACGGGCGAAGCGGAGACCGCGGCCGATGGTTTCGATGTCACCGGGCGGACGGACAAGGCCGGTGCCGGAGGCATCGGGTTTCAGGTCGCCAACGGCGCCCGCGCTTCGCATTCTCTCACCGCCGTGAGATCGATGCTCGCATAACCCACCTCGTCCGGCACCCGGGCGCCGCGGCGCCCGATCCAGTCTGTCACCGGACGGTCGATACCGAGCGAGCGGGTTGGTTGCGAGGGCGGCCACCTTTTCGACCGTTGGCCCGGCTGGCGGCGATTTTGGCGGACGTGCGGGCCTTGCCCCCCATGCGGCCGAGCGCAGCTCCCGTAATGCCACTGATACGACGAGGGGCCGGAGGGGCATCCCCCGCTTCCAGCAATACCTCAAGCGTCAATTCCAGCGCCTTCCGGATTTGCGCAGCGGCTTCCTCGGGGGTGTCTCCATGCGAGGTGACGCCGGGCATTTCCACCACTTGCGCAATATAGCATTCATCGCCTTTGAGCGGGCTGTACCAAATGCGGATCTCGTAATCCTTTGTGCTCATTTTCATCGGGTTCCTTTCTTTATTTCTTCGCCGCCGCTTTGGCGGCCTCTTCAGCGAGCAGTTGTTCGCGAATCTGGCGAACCTGGTAGGGTTTGGCTTTTCCTTGTCGGTTCTGGAGGGTGATTGTCTGGCGACCAGTCTGCCGGAATACATTGTGGCTGCCTCCGTCCTGTTTGCCGGTAAATCCGATTCGTGTGAGTCAATGACATAATTCGTCGTAATTGATGTTCGTGTCGCTTTGGCCGATCATCAGCCGCTCTTTGAACTTTTCCCATTTGCTCATGTGAAAGAGGAAACACAAGCGTCCGGGTTTTGCCGGCACAACACAAAAGGATTTTCGGGAATTTCCAAGGGTGTAACTGAAGTTACGCGGACTACCTTGAAGAGGCACGGGCTTTTTCTGACAATCCCCGTGGACGACGCGCAGCGTCGCCCTTTGCCACCAGGCAAGATCATTTGTTTGAGAGAACTACAGTTGTTTACAGTGAATGACACGAAGGTGAGCAGGGAGGCGGCGCTGCGCGCCGTCCACGGGCTGGAAGCCCGTGCCACGTCGTCCCGCGTAACTTCAGGGTGTAACCGGAAGTGATGTCACGAT
>JAISAX010000527.1 GCA_031266495.1 Opitutaceae bacterium | reverse complement strand
TTCGCAAGCGAAGCCCCTACCTTCGGCCTGCGTAACATCAGTTACTGATGTTACGCTGTGCGCTGTGGCGCGGGCGTCTCGCCCTCAGACGGCGCGCAGCGCCGCCCGGAAATGCGGGCGAGACGCCCGCGCCACTTCAAGGCCATCTGCGTAACATCAGTGATGTTGCACGGATCGACAGTAAAGCGTCGCCCGGTTCAGGGGGGGGGGGGGAATGACGGAGAGGCAAGAGGCGAGGCGCGCAACGCACCTCGTCCGGCAGGCAGTTCGGCGGAAAAAGCCTGCCGCTACGCCGGAGTGCGTAACTTCAGCGGTTCATATAAGATTCACGCTGTATCATAAGGCCCTGCGGGATTCAAAAAAACGACATCGCTGCCGGGTTTTTGAAGTCCACTTCAAAAACTCGACGGAAATGGTGAGTTTTTGCTGCAAACGTTTCTCTTCCTTTGATCGCGCATCCTCCCACTGTTTTTTTCGCCTTCTCGTATCCGCCCTCGCTGGTTTGCCCATGCCGGGCGTTCGCTTGCCGGCATGGCGCGGCGTTGATCGTCACGACGGCATCCCAAGGCAACCCGGCCAGCCATTCCTTCTTGTATTCGTACACCGGATACAATTCCCCGCTTTGGCGGTTTTGGCCCGCCTGACTTCGGCCACTCCCGTGCTGCGCATGAAACCAACGCCCGTTCTCGCAAAAACCGGCTCCGCGGCAAACCGGTGCCGGATCGCCAGCCCTTCCTCAATAAATTCACTCAGCGGGATACACACCTGTTCAGGGGAATGCGCCAACTTCCGGGGATTCTTTTTCAATGCTTTCATGCCTTTATTTATCCCTCTCCGTTGGCCTTCGGGCAAGCCGGGAAAGACATCTGCCGCCTGTTCCGTGCCTCTCCCTCCCGGATGTTGTCGGGAAAAACCAGATCCCGGTTTTTGGAGAGTCCGCGCCAAAACAGGCCGGCACCCTTCGCCTGGTCCGGTCCGCCTGAAAAACGTGACGCCACCCTCGCTCAAAACCGTGCGGCAGGGGCAAGCGCCAGCCAGCGCCACAATTCGGCAACGTGGATTTTTTGAGGCAACGCCCCGATGACCGACTCCATTTTTGCTCCCGGCGCATCCTCGCAAAGCAGCCACAACTCCGCATTCGTCCGCTCCCTGCCCGCCGCCTCCAGCGCGCGGACTTCGCGGCCCAGAGTATCCGCGTCGGAAACATCGGAAGCCACCTGCGCCAGCATTTCGCGCCCGTCAAACGTCGTGGCCAAAAAATCGACCTCCAGTCCGTCATTGGTTTTAAAATACGCCAGATCCCGCGTGTGCCGGACGAGTTCACAGGCCACGATATTTTCAACCAGATGCCCGCGATCCAGTCCCGCCGCCGGGCTGAACGCCGCCGCCAGCGCATGGTCCGCCAGATACAATTTGCGCGGCAACACCTGGCGCCGCCGCTCCGAACGCGCGTGGACCGGCAGCGCGTTCACCAGGAACGCATCCTCCAGGTAATCGAGAAACGCGAGCAATGTTTCCTTCGACGCCGCGATGCCGCGCGACCGGAAATCGTTGCTGATCCGGGTCACGCTGAGCGCTGCGGACGGGTTGCGCAGCAACTGCCGGACAAACGCGCGCAACGCCACAAGATTGCCCACGCCATGCCGCTCCGCCACATCACGGAACAGGACCGTATCCACATAGCCCTGCAACAGGCGCACCCGTTCCTCCTCGCCCGGCAGCGTCGCCGCCTCGGGGAAACCGCCATGCCTCACATATTCGTCAAACGCCCCGCGCAACGCCGATCGCTGGCGGGCGCCCGGCATCGCCTCTCCCCCCGGCGGCCTGATGCCGCGGGCGGCCAGAAACTCGCGAAAACTGAAAGGCGTGACAACGATTTCCAATGCCCGTCCGCGCATGCTGGTGGCCACTTCGCGACTGAGCATTTTTGCCGAGGAGCCGCCGAGCAGCACGCGCACCTTTTCCGAATCCATGATCCGGCGCACGAACCGTTCCCATCCCTCCACGACCTGGATTTCATCAAGGCAGAAGACCACCTCCTCCTTGCGGCGAAAATCAGGAAACCGCCGGTAATACTGTTCCACGATGACGGACAGATCCTCCGCCGCCATGCCCGCCAGCCTTTCGTCCTCGAAATTGAAATACACGAGCCGTTCGCGCGCCACGCCCGCCGCAAGCGCGTCGTGCAGGCATTGGAAAAGGAAGCATGTTTTGCCCGCGCGACGCATTCCGGTGATGGCATGCGCCTTGTTCGGCACGGCAGGCAACGACACCTCGCGCCTTGTCAGGGCGGGAAAAGTCTGCTCCAGCGCATCCGCCAGTTTCTCCTCTATCACCCTCAAAACATGGTCTTTCATGGAGACCAGGAGACCCTGAAATTGGTCTTCCTTCAAGACCAATTCCCGGAAAATCCGGTCTTTGATGAAGACCCATTTTACGCATCTGCCTCCTCCTTCCGCCCCATGAGGCGCGGTTTTCAGTGTCCAGCCACCTGCGGCGCTGACGTTGGCACGGCTCCTCCGGTATGCGCGGTTCTGGTTCTTTCAGCGTGCTGAAAGTGGCATCCCTCGAACGCTCCGGCACGCGCACTACATGGGAAAACACCTTATCAGGGAAATCACGCCTGTCTTTTGAATGCCCCGGATTAAACAGCTGACATTACGCGGATCGACCGTAGGGGCGTCGCTTGCGACGCCCGCACCCGCGCCAGACGGAGAGAATGGGCGTATCTCCCGTTGCGTCAGGTCCTCGCGGGCTTCGCAAGCGAAGCCCGCTACGGGCGGGGTGGGAGGCATCGCGTAACATCAGTTAAACAGGTTTAATTTCGATGTCATTTACAAGGCACCTCAATAAACAGAAATTATGAATATGTCCTGAAAACTGCTCCGTTTTTATGCCCGCCAAACCTCTATCCTCATCAATGAAACCCAACCTGTATCGTTCCTCGTTCGTATCGTTCCTCCTGGCCTGCGCGGCCCCTGGTTCCGTGCCGGCCTTTGCCGACACCGTGTTTCAGTTTGCCCTGTCAAACACTCACGTGACCGCCGCTCAGCCTTTCACCCGCACGGCCACCCTGGGCGCCAGGCAGGAGGGTGATCCGTATGTTTACACCAACGCCTTCAGCACCGCCTCGCTCAGTCCTGCGTCCGGCTACTCCGGCCCCGCGTTTTACGGCGGATACCAGGTATCGAGTTCGGATCAGCCTTTGAACCTGGGCGAGTCGGTTCGCAACAACCTGACGTTGAGCACTGATTTTATTTACGTCAGCGGTGGTCGTGTGTCGGGTGATACAACCTATAGTGGCACGCTCAGCGTTGCCGGAGTGCTGCTCTTCGACCTGGAACAGCCCGCCGCATCCATCGACGGGTTCAAAGCGATCCCCACGGAATATGGAACCGCTATTGCCGACATCATTGGACGCTGGGTGGTCGGAATCGGCGGCAGCTATTACGTGTCAAACGCGACCTTCAAAATCCCCCACAACACCAGCGCCACCCCCTTCTCGCTGGAAGGCGAGACGCTGGGTAACACAACATGGGCGCTCTACGATCCGGCGACCGACCTCAAAGCCCCCTCTTCGTTTACCGGTCTCGCGCTGGAGGGAGTAACCGCCGTGGGTGTTCACTTTGAGCGCACCCAGACGTTAAGCGATGCCACCGCCGTTCCACTTGGCTTTGGCCTGGGCATGCTGGAGGTCACCGGTTCCTTCTCCATCCCCGAACCCTCCACCCTGGCCCTGCTGTCCGGCCTGCTCGCCCTCGGGGTGACGGCTGTGCGGCGCACACTTCGCTCCCCGCTGACCCGGCGATAGCTCCTTCCCGCAGTTCGATTCCTCTGCACCCTCTCCGCCCCTGTGCGGAGTGGGCCTCTTTGCCCCCCCTTTTTTTCCTCCTCATTTCCTCCCATGTTGCGCCCGCTTCCTCACCTTGCCCTCCTGCTCCTGGCACCGCTGCTCCTCCCCGCCGCGCCCGAACTGGCGCTGTCCTTTGATGACGGCAAGGCCGACGCCGCAAACTCCGCCAACTCTGCCGACGCCGCAAACGCCGCCGCCGGTTCCGCCGACGCCAGGATGCCTGGCACCTGGCTGGCAGGCTCCCCCCGGCCCGCAAGCCCCGGCTTTCGCGGCGCGATCGACGAAGTGATCGTCGATTCCCGCGCGATGTCCCGCGACGAAATCCGCGCGTTGTTGAAAAATGAATACACAGGCGAGGAGGCCGCGAAAACGATCTTTCATCCCCGCATATCGCTGCTCGGCGAATGGGGCTTCGCCTTTGTCCCTCCCCTCCCCTCCGAAGACGCAAAACTTCCCGCCACGCCCCCCGCGCCCGCCCAGCCCGCGCCACCCTCCGGACGCGACTGGCAGACGGTCAGCATCACCGAACGCACGCGTGCCCGCTCCTGGCGCGACTACCGCATCGACTGGCGCGGCGCGGACCGCGACCGCATCGAGCACCTCTGGTATCGCCGCACCGTCACGCTCCCCTCCACCGACTTCCGCGGAAAACGCGCCCTCCTGCACTTCGACGCCGTGGCCTACACCTCAAAAATCTTCGTCAATGGCCGTCCCGTTGGCGAAAACTCCGACGGTTTCCTCCCCTTCGACATCGACATCACCGACGCCGTCAAACTCGACGCCCCCAACGAAATCACCCTCCTCGTCGGCCACGCGCAGGAAGCCTACCGCCAGGGCTGGCCCATCGGCGCCATGCACCGCAACAGCATCGGCATCACCGGTCCCTGCCACATCGAGGCCCGCCCCGCCCTTCGCATCGACGACGTATTCATAAACCCCTCGGTGCGGCGCGGCGTGCTCGCGGTCGAAGCCACCCTCTCGCGCCCGGCCGCCGGCGCGCGCCTCGCCTGGCGTATTTACGAAGGCGATACACTTGTCAAGGAAGGCCGCCTCCCCTCCGGCGCGCGGATCGAAGGCGCCACCCGCCGCTGGGAAATCCCCTGGGCCGACGCCACCCTCTGGTCCCCTGAATCCCCCCACCTCTACCGCTTCGTCCTCGCCGCCGTCGATCCCTCCACTGGCGAGGCCCCCGACCGCGTGGCCGTGACCTTCGGCTTCCGCGAAGTCTGGCTCGAAGGAACCGGCATGTATCTCAACGGCAAAAAAATCCGCCTCTACAACCGCTGGGGACACACCGGCGAATTTTTCTACGCCCAAAACGCCCGGGGCCGCGCCCTCCCTCCCGACGAACTCTGGAAAACCGCCAAAAAAACCGGCCTCAACTCCGTGCGACTCCACGGCCAGCCCTACCCGACAATCTTTCTCGAAGCCGCCGATCGCCAGGGCTTCCTCATCATCGACGAAACCGCGCTCTTCCACCGCCCCGGCACCGAACAGGCCCTCGAACACGTCCGCCGCCTCGTCCGCCGCGACCGCAACCACCCCGGCGTCATCATGTGGTCCGGCTCCAACGAATTCCAGCACTGGAAAGTGCCTCGCAACCCCGCCGCCACGGCATTCCTCGTGCGCATGCGCGAAGAGATCAAACGCCTCGATCCCGGTCGCCCTGTCCAGCAAAGCGCCTACGGCGACACCGACGGAAACGAAGATGTCCTCAACGTTCACTATCCCGACGGTGGCCTCAGCCAGAACTGGCCCCGCATCCTCTACTGGCCCGCCGACCCGAGCCTCTCGCCCACGGTCAACGTCTCCGGACACCTTGAACCCTGGGACCGCTCACGTCCGCTCATGGCAGGCGAGCATCAGCTCCGCCCCGCCAGCGTCGCTCCACTCGTCGGCCCGGACTACTTTCGCATGACGCCCGCCGAAGTGCGCGCCGCGCATGGACGCTGGTATTCCGAACTCGCCATCCTTTACCGCGAACAGGATCTGCTCCTTTTCAGCCAGCCCATCCTCAACGTGGTTGACGGGAACAAACGCCGTCGGGTCATCGACTCCGAACGCGACATCGAAATCGCCCGGCGCGGTTTTGCTCCCGTCGCCTTCACCCTTTTTCCATGGACGGACAACTGGTTCGCCGACGAGACCGCCCGCTACGAACTCCTCCTCTCCAACGACCGCCTGACCGACTTTCGCGGCGAGTTCACCCTCGTGCTCCGTGACCCCGTATCCGGCCGGGAACTCCTGCGCCGCCGCCTGCCCGCCGCCGCCGCGCAAGGCCGCTCCGCGCGCATCCCCGTCGCCCTCGACCTCGCCTCGCTCAACCTCGCTCCCGGCGACGGCCCCGCCGCCCTCACGCTCGCGATGGAACTCGCCGACGCCGCCGACGCCGCCGACAACCGGCCCGCCGCCCCCGCGCTCGAACGCACC
>JAISAX010000549.1 GCA_031266495.1 Opitutaceae bacterium | reverse complement strand
ATACCCATTTTTTGGTTCCTACTTGGGGGGTGGGGGGTGTTTGGGGTGGCTTATTGACTGACCGTCAGTACGGTGGTTGGGGTGGCGGGGGGGGTGGGTGGCAGAGAGGGAGAGGGGGGCGCGCGCGGGATTACGCCAAGGAGGTTCTGGAAATTAATTGCGAAGGATACGACGGATACGAAGAACGAAAAAATGAAACCAGGAAAAGAGAAGCTCTGGCACCGGAGAAAAGCGAATTATCAACCACTTAAACGCAAAAAGAGAGCAAAACAAGACGCGTGCTCGACAGGCGTACAGTTTTTGGCCCGGGATTTTACCCATCAAGCAAATAGGAGTTGCAACCGGGCAATGAGGTCCGTTTCGTAAAAAAGTTCTTTCAATCCAAGGCAGGAGACAATTTGCCCGCGGTGGATGCGAGCCTTGAAAGCGAATGCATAGGGGATGTTATTGGCTTTTCAGGCGTCTGCCGCGGGCTTTCTCGTGCCCCGGCCAAGCGATCGAAGTGGCATGGGCATCCCTGCCCGTGAACGTTGCCCCTCCGCGTGGCGCGGATATCCCGCCCGCTCCCGCCTGCCGCGCTGGCGGAAGCGGGCGTTTTGGCACATCTTTCGCGCAATGCTGACGCGTCGTCGTGCCGGGTTGTCCGGGTTCTCCCTGCGATCCTCCTCTCAGGCTCCGCTGGCCCGCGGCGTGCAGAAGAAAGTGCAATCATGGACCCGAACCAATTCACCCAAATGTCCCGCCAGGCGATCACCGACGCGCAGTCGGAAGCCCGTCGCCGCAACAACAACGAAGTCGACACCTGGCACCTGCTGCACGCCCTGCTTTCCCAGGAAAACGGCATCGTGCCCGCCATCGTCGAAAAACTCGGCCTCACCACGTCCGCGCTCCAGCTCGCGTTGCAGCGCGAACTCGACCGGCTCCCGCGCGTCAGCGGCAGCGTGGATACATCAAAAATTTACGTCACCCAGGCCGTCAACGCCGTCCTCACGCGGGCGGAGGAGGAGGCGAAGCAACTCAAGGACGAGTTTGTTTCCGTCGAACACCTGTTCCTCGCGCTCATCGAGGTGGCGAAGCCGGAAGCTTTTGCCAAATACCTGAAATCCTTCGGCATCGACCGCCGGGCCGTCCTCAAGACCCTGAGCGAACTGCGCGGCGCGCAGCGCGTGACCACGGACAACCCCGAAGCCACCTACAACGCCCTGAAAAAATACGGCATCGACCTCGTCGAACTGGCGCGCAAGGGCAAGATGGACCCCGTCATCGGCCGCGACGACGAGATCCGCCGCGCCATCCGTATCCTTTCCCGCAAGACAAAGAACAATCCCGTGCTCATCGGCGAACCCGGCGTCGGCAAGACCGCCATCGTCGAGGGCCTCGCGCAGCGCATCGTGCGCGGCGACGTGCCCGAGGGCCTGAAGGACAAGACCATTTTCTCGCTCGATATGGGCGCGCTCGTCGCCGGCGCGAAATACCGCGGCGAATTCGAGGAACGCCTCAAGGCCGTGCTCAACGAAGTGAAGCAGAGCAACGGCCGCATCCTGCTCTTCATCGACGAACTCCACACCATCGTCGGCGCCGGCAAGACCGAGGGCGCGATGGACGCCGGCAATCTCCTGAAGCCCATGCTCGCCCGCGGCGAACTGCACTGTATCGGCGCGACCACGCTCGACGAATACCGCCAGCACATCGAGAAAGACGCCGCCCTCGAACGCCGCTTCCAGCCCGTGCAGGTCGAGCCACCCTCCGTCGAGGACGCCATCTCCATCCTGCGCGGCCTGCGCGAACGCTTCGAGCTTCACCACGGCGTGCGCATCCAGGACAACGCCCTCGTCGCTGCCGTCACGCTCTCCAACCGCTACATTTCCGATCGCTTCCTGCCCGACAAGGCCATCGACCTCGTGGACGAAGCCTGCGCGATGATCCGTACCGAGATGGACTCGATGCCGCAGGAACTCGACGCCCTCACGCGCCGCGCCCTTCAGCTCGAGATCGAGGAAACCGCCCTGAAACTGGAAAAAGACGACGCCTCCCGGCAACGTCTCGAAACCCTCCGCAAGGAGCTCGCCAACACCCGCGAGCAAGCCGATGCGCTGAAGCGCCAGTGGGAGCGCGAAAAAGCCTCCATTGACCGTGTGCGCAAAGTTCGCGAGGAACTCGACGCCGCCCGCCTCGTCATGGAAAAAGCCGAGCGCGCCTACGACCTCAACAAGCTCGCCGAACTCCGCCACGGCAAGATCCCGCAACTCGAGGCCGAACTCAAAAAACTGGAAAACACTGGCGCCCAGACGCAGCTCTTCAAAGAGGAAGTCTCCGCCGAGGAAGTCGCCGAGATCGTCGCCAAATGGAGCGGCATCCCCGTGACGCGCCTGGTCGAGAGCGAACGCGAAAAGCTCCTCCGCCTCGGCGAGGTGCTCCACGGGCGTGTCATCGGCCAGGACGAGGCGGTGCAACTGACCAGCGAGGCCATTCTCCGCGCCCGCGCCGGCATCAAGGACCCGCGCCGCCCCGTCGGCAGCTTCCTCTTCCTCGGCCCGACGGGCGTCGGCAAAACCGAACTGGCCAGGACCCTCGCCGAAACGCTCTTCGACAACGAGGCCGCCATGATCCGTATCGACATGTCGGAATACATGGAAAAGCACAGCGTCGCCCGCCTCATTGGCGCGCCTCCCGGCTACGTCGGTTACGACGAAGGCGGCCAACTCACGGAGGCCGTCCGGCGCAAGCCATACGCCGTGGTCCTTTTCGACGAGATCGAGAAAGCGCATCCGGACGTATTCAATGTCCTGTTACAAGTGCTCGACGACGGACGCATCACCGATTCGCAAGGCCGCACCGTGGACTTCAAGAACACGATCATCATCATGACCTCCAACATCGGCAGCCGTTATCTGCTCGACGGCGTGACCGGTGACACGATCCCCGAGAGAGTGCGCGAGTCCGTCATGGCCGAGCTGCGCAAGGGCTTCCGTCCGGAATTTCTGAACCGCATCGACGAGACGATTCTCTTCAAGCCGCTGACCCTCGGGGAAATCACAAGAATCGTGGACCTGTTGCTGGCCGACCTGAACAAGCGCCTCGCCGACCGCCGCGTGACGGTGGAGCTGGACAAGAAGGCGAAAGCCTGGGCGGGCGAGAAAGGCTACGATCCGGTGTTTGGCGCGCGTCCGTTGAAGCGTTTTCTCCAGCGCCAGATCGAAACTCGCCTCGCCCGTGCCCTGATCACCGGCGAGGTGAAAGAAGGCTCGACGGTAACCTTCAAGGTCAAGAACGACGAACTCGTGATGTCCTGACGACCGGGGAGAAGGCATGCCGCCGGTCTCCTTATGCCGGCGGCAACTCTGATGGTTTTGATTTTTACACAAAGATCGCGAAGACCGCGAAGACGCAGAGGGAAGATAGATGTTTTCCGGTTTTTTGGTTCTTCGCGCTCTTCGCGATCTTTGGAACTGTAAGGAAATAACCTGTTCAATTT
>JAISAX010000333.1 GCA_031266495.1 Opitutaceae bacterium | reverse complement strand
CGGTCAGGCAACAAAAATCCCCTCCCCCCCCTCCCCCCCCGCCGGCTATTACGGACTCCTCGTCGAAACGGCGAAAGACGGCTTCATCCTGCACCAGAAAGAGACCGGTTTTGGCGTCGTCCCGGCCGGCCAATACGCCGCCGCCCTCGCCTCCGTTCCGGAAAATGAAAAGACGGATACAACCCTCGCCCCCTCCCCCCCCCGCCGCGCAGCCGTTGACGACTCCCTCTTCGGCATGACGCACCACAACCTCCGCGACCCGTGGCTGCGTCCCGCCTGGAGCAAAACCCTCGTCGTCACCCGGCACCTCGACGCCAAAACCGGCGCCATCGACGACGAAGGCTGGCGCGCCGCCGTCGGAAAAGTCCGCGAATCCGGATACGAAGACCTCCCCATGTTTACCCGCGCCGTCTGGCAAAGCGCCAACGACAAACCCGTCCAGCCGGAACAACTGGCAAAAATCCGCGACATCATGCGTCACCGTATAAAAACTACGCCCGATGTCTTTTATTATGAACTCGGCCTGGAGGAAAACCTCTCCTACCGTCGCAATCGTGCCGCCGCCACGCACATGTGGCAAAACCTCGCCGCCAAGGCCCGCGCCGCCCGCGAAGGCGTTTTTTCTGTCAATCCCGCCAATCCCGCCAATTCGCAAATCAGCTTCGGCTACCAGATCGCCGAGTTCGATTTCCGCAGCATGGAAGAGTTCATCAAATCTCCCGCGTATCGCGAATTCCAGTTCATCTCGCTGCATCCCTATGCCTGGGAAACCTTCCCGATGCCCGACGAATGGATGGAAAATGTCGTCTCCCGCTGCCGCGGCTTCATGAAGGAAGCCGGACGCGAAATCCCCGTCTGGTTCACCGAAATCGGCGCGCCCCACAACGGCAACCCCGGCGGCTTTTTCGGCTACCCGCAAAACGGCATCCTCACCAACGGCCTTTCGCGGGAAAATTACGCGACGTTCACCACGCGCTGCCACGTCATCGCCGCCTCCCTCGGCGTCAAACACCTCTTCTGGTACAATTATCAGGACAACGCCGATGACATCTTTTATGCGGAGCGCCATTTCGGCCTGCGCGACACCTGGGGTTTCCCGAAACCGGCCTACATCTCCTATGCCAACATGACCCGCCTGCTCGAAGGCCGCAAACACGCGGGCATCACGCGCGACGGCGACCTCGTCGCCCACCGCTTCGACCCGATTCCCGGCAGCCCGCTCCTTCGTAGTGGAAGCGGCACGACATGGGTAGTCTGGAGGCGCGACAAAGCCGCCTCCCCCCGCCCCCTTGCCATCGCCGCCCTGCTGCCGCCTGGCGGCAAAATCAACCGGGCCGTGGACAACTACGGCACGTCCCTGCCGATCGAATCCGGCGCCATCCTCATCGGAGCCCGCCCCGTCTATCTCATTGCCGACTGATTTCCAGCCGGCGTGGCACGGGCTTCCAGCCCGTGGACGGCGAAGCCGCCGGATCGGAGTGGCATGGGCTTCCAGCCCATGAGCGTTGCCTCACCGTGTTGCCTCACCGCTCCGGCATGGCGCGGGCATCCGCGGACAAGGCAGGATGAACAGACGCCAGACCCGACGCCTTCGTCCATGCAACCGACTCAGCGATCCGTACACAATGCAGGCCGCACAATGATTTGCCCTTCGCCAGTCCAACAAAAATCCGACACCTTCACGAAATACATGAACCACCTCCCTCCTCCTGCCTTCCGGTTATTTGCGTTCATTTCCGTCCTCGGCATCTCCTTCGCCGTCATGCCCGCGTTGATACAGGCTGCCGACACCGACCCGGTCCCGCTCGTCAATTATCCGTTCACCTTCTTTTCCGGCGACAGTTCCGACACCAGCGACAAACCCAGGCCCCGCAACGTGGTCGATGGACTCGAAGCCTCAAGCATCGCGTGGGCAGGAAGCGGTGGCGGCATCGGGTCCGGCAATAACAACAACATCTACGTCCGTATGTCGGGCAGTTCGTCAACCTACGCGCGCACCGTCGCCGCGACAGAGGCTGCCGCGATTGAATGTGCGGAAAACGATACCCTGCCCAGCTACTGGAGCGTCACCCTCACCCCCGATGAAGGGCAACTCCTCAACCTCTCAACCCTCGTCGCCAGCGTGGGCGCACAGACCCTCTCGGGGGCTCCTTCCGGAGACGTCATCACGGCAGGTTTTTTCATTCGTTCCAGTCGTGATGACTACGCGACCAGCATCGCCAACGATCAGTCCGGTACACCGTTGGTGACCGTCACTGGCGGCGGGGCGCTCACTCCCGTCACCGCCACCTTCAGTCTTGCCGGTTCCCTCTATCAAAACATCACCACTCCTGTGACGTTCCGCATTTATGCCTTTGCCACTGGCAAGGCGGGTGAGGATAAGACGGCCTACAACGAGACCATTCGGCTAGCCGGTGTCACCGTGAACGGCAACATGGCCCTGGCCACCGTTCCCGAGCCTGCCGCCATGGCGGCATTATGTGGCGGCTTCGCCGCCGCATGGTTCCTCCTGCGAAAACGCCGCTGATTCCCTCCCCCCCCCCCTTCCCTTCCCCGCCGACATGAAACCCACGCAAAACGCATCCCTGATGAAACACCGGACCACACCATCGCATCGAATTCCCCTCATGGGGATTGGCATCCTCTGCCTCACGCTCCCCCTCACCTTGCCCGCCGATAATACCCGCACCTTTGAGAGTTTTGAGACCTTTACCCGAATCGCTTACACCTCAAGCTACCCAGTGGGAGCACAAGCAACCGGCCCCTACGCCCAGACCGGCGCCTATGACAGTGACAGCGGCGGCTTGCTGATCTCTCCCGCGGGTGCCTATGCCACCTATATTTATGACACCACCCCGGCAGACGGAACCACCACGCAGAACACATTCACGGTCTCCGGAGAGAACCCGTTTTCCTTCAGCATGGATTTCGTCATGGGAAAGACAGGTTCCTCCCTCGGTGTCTATATCGTCGATCCTTCCGATGAAACCAAAGGCTACCTCGCTCTCTATAATATAACCAGCAGCAGCAGCAACGCGAACGACCAGTTGCGCTTCACCTGGTCATGCAACCCGTCCACAGCCGCGGGGGCAAATTACAGCGGCCTCAGCGGCAACCAACTTTCCAACGTGTCCGGCCTCGCGCCCGGCGACCCCGGCACCCTTGTTTTCACCTATGGCATCGGTGATGACGACAAGGGATACATGAAACTTGACGTCTATAAAACAGGCGACCCGTCGCTTGTGGCAACCTGTACCTATGCTCAAACCACGGGCACTCCGCTCACCACCTTTGAAATCGCCCTGCGACTGACAAATGGCTCTGGCGCTGGCGATTCGCTCCTTCTGAAAAACATCACGGGACCATTCCCCATCCCCGAACCCGCCACTGCCGCTGCCGTGCTCGCCGCGTCCGCGCTTGCCTGCCTCGCCCTGCGCCGCTGTCGGTTCCCGTAGCAACAAGAAGCCTCGCTTTCGCTTGCGAGGCATCTACGTTCCCTCCCTCTCCTCCGCCGCCTCCGCCGCCTCCGCCCTCTCTCTCTCCCACTCCACTCCCACTCGCCTGACATATGAAAACGTCCCGCATCCTCCCGCTCGCCTGCCTGCTGGCTGCCTGGGTCGCAAACACGGTCACCGCCTCGCAACTCGTTGACAATCTCAAGGCCGGCAAGAACCAGACGGTCGTTGTCTTCGGCACCAGCCTGACCGCCGGCGATGGCGCGAAAAACGGCTGGGTAAAATCCCTCGACACCTGGCTCGATACGCTCGACCCCGACGGCGCAGCCAAGGCCACCGTCATCAACAGCGGCCAGTCCGGCAAGGCATCGCGCACCGGCCTCAGCCTCCTCCAAAGCGCCGTCATTGCCCAAAACCCGGACACCGTGTTTATCGAGTTCTCGATGAACGACGCCTACCGCGGCCCCAGCTACGCTGCCACCAACACCGACTACCGGATCTGCCTTCAAGAGAGCAAAAACAACCTCAAGAGTATGATCACCCAAATCCGCGCCGCGCTCCCCGACACGGAAATCATCATCCAGACGATGAACTGCATTTACGACCCCGACCCCGGCGCGGCCAATCCTCCCGCCACCGGACGCCCGCAAATCGCCGAATTCTACCAAGGCTACCGCGATGTTTACGCCGAATTGAAATCCACCGTCGCCAACCTGATCCTCATCGACCACGAGCCAACCTGGCTCGCCCTGCGCGCGAACGACGAAGCGCTTTACAAAAGTTACGTGACCGACGGCCTGCATCCCACCGCAGCGGGCACCAACGCCGTGACATTCCCCGCCATCCAGGCCGCCCTGACTGCGTCCGCCATTCCCGAACCGGCAACGAGCGCCACGCTGGCCGGAGGTTTTTTTTTGCGTGTGACCCCCCTTGGCCGCGCCGCCCGCCGCCGTTGGTAACCCCCCGCCCCCCCCCCCCCCCCCGACGCCGTACCCTGAATTCAAGGACACATGAAAACGCTCAAGCGTATTTTACCTCTGACTACAATTGCCGCGCTCGCCACGCTTGCAGCGCACACCGGCGCGGCCTCGCAACTCGTTGACAACCTCCGTGCCGGAAAAAACCAGACGGTTATCGTGTACGGCACCAGCCTCACTGCCGGCGATGGCGCCAGAAACGGCTGGGTCAAGACGCTGGACACCTGGCTCAACGAACTCGCCTCCCCCGGCGCGGCCAAGGTCACGGTCATCAACAGCGGCCAGTCCGGCAAAGCCTCCCGTGTCGGCATCGATATCCTCCAGTCCAAAGTCATCGACCAAAACCCCGACACCGTATTCATCGAATTCGCGGTGAACGACGCCGGCTGGCGCAAGGACAAGGAACCGGCCCCCAAAATCTCCATTGAGGAAAGCAAGGCCAACCTCCGGCAGATGATCCGGCGCATCAAGGAACACCATCCCGATGCCGAGATCATCATCCAGACGATGAACCCCGCCTGGGATTCGCCCAAAGGCAGCGGCATCTCTGCCAGCATCCGCCCGGACCTTGCTGCTTACTATCAGGGTTATCGCGACGTTTACGCCGAACTCAAACCCGCCATGACAAACCTCATTCTCATTGACCACCACGCCAACTGGCAGGCCCTCCGCGCCAAGGATGAATCTCTATTCCGGACCTATGTCGCCGACGGCGTGCACCCCACCCCGGCGGGCGGCAATGCGGTGACATTCCCCGCGATCCACGCCGCGCTTCTCGCCGCCCCCGCCACTCCCATCACCGCCAGCCCCGCCACCACTGCCGTCTCCACCCGCAGGACGCGCGCGCCCAGGTGCGCAAGCGTGAAACCGTTCCCGCGCAGCAGCTCGCGATCGCAGTCGCCCCAGCCGCGCTCCGGTCCGACGGCGAGCACGCGGCGGTCGCCTGATGGTTCGCCCGCTCCGCGGGGATGTTTGCCCGCAGCGACGACCTCGTGCAAGCCGGCGGACGCCTCGTAATTGTCGAGCGCGATGCGTAACGTGGCAACGGATACGCTTTCCCGCCCATCCGCCTGCTCCAGCGCCAGCGCCGACGCCAGCGAACGGTCCCAGGTGACGGACGGCAGACGCGTGTCGAACGCCTGTTGCGCCGCGTCCACGAGATGCCGCCGCCATTCGCCGGAACGCCACAACGTGCTCGCCGCGTAGTTGGGATCGGTCTTTTCCGTCGCCACGAAATGAATCACGTCCACGCCGAGCGTCGTTGCCTCGAACAGGATTTTGCGCGCCGTCTGCGGACGCACCAGGCCGACGATCAGCGTCACGCACGGAAGCGGCGACGGCTCACACGTGGCCGCAAACGAAAACGTCAGTGCGTCCGGCGTCACGCCGGCGAGCGTCGCCTTGCCGAGCGGGCCGTTGACCAGACCAGCGTCGAAGGTATCGCCCGGACGGCGACGGAGCACGGCGAGAATGTGCTCCGCCCGCGGATCGGCTCGCGGGAGCGGTTTGGCCAGTTCGGAAGGTTCGAAGAGGATGAGGTTCATCCGGCAGCAGCAAGCAGCGGCAGGAATGCCGCCGCTCCATGAACTCACGTCAGCGCCTTTTCGATCGCGGCCAGTTCGCCGGAGGAGAAGTCGGGCGTCTTCAGCGCGGCGAGGTTGTCCTCGAGCTGACTCACCTTGCTCGCTCCGATCAGCGCGGATGTCACGCGCTTGTCACGGATTGTCCATGACAACGCCATTTGCGCCAGCGACTGGCCGCGCTCGCGGGCAATCGCGTCGAGCGCCCTCACCCTTGACAGCACCTCGGGCGTCACGCGGTCGGCCTTGAGGAAACCGTGCGCCTTGGCAGCACGGGCGTCGTCGGGGATGCCGTTGAGGTAGCGGTTGGTCAGCAACCCCTGCGCGAGCGGCGAGAACGGGATGCAGCCCATGCCCTCGCGGGCGAGCACATCGAGCAGCTCGGGTTCGATCCAGCGGTTGAACATGTTGTAAACGGGCTGGTGGATGAGCGCCGGCACGCCCAGTTCGCGCAGCAGCTTCGCGGCGCGCGCCGTCTGTTCGGCGTTGTAGTTGGAAAGGCCTGCGTAGAGCGCCTTGCCGCTGCGCACGGCGTGGGCGAGCGCTCCCATTGACTCCTCCAGCGGCGTGTCGGGGTCGGGACGGTGGTGGTAAAAAATATCGACGTACCCGATGCCGAGACGGCGGAGCGAGGCGTCGAGGGACGAAAGCAGGTATTTGCGCGATCCCCACTCGCCGTAAGGGCCGGGTCCCATCCGGTAACCGGCCTTGGTGGAGATCACCAGTTCGTCGCGATACGGGGCGAGGTCGTGGCGGAGCATTTTCCCGAAATTTTCTTCCGCCGAACCGGGCGGCGGGCCGTAGTTGTTGGCGAGATCGAAGTGCGTGACGCCGAGGTCGAAAGCGCGTCGCACGATGGCGCGGCTGTTTTCGAATACATCGACACCGCCGAAGTTGTGCCACAGGCCGAGCGAGATCAGCGGCAGATGCAGGCCGGAGCGACCGCAGCGGCGGTAGAGCGAGGAATTGTCGTAACGGGACGGGGATGCGTGATACATAGGCCGCCGTTACTGTCCGTTGCCGGCCCGCTTGCCAAACGGATTCTGTCTGAGGGGGGGGGGGGGGGGGGGG
>JAISAX010000330.1 GCA_031266495.1 Opitutaceae bacterium | reverse complement strand
CATATCCGCCCGCGTCACATCGAAGCGGGCATGAGCAAACACCAGCCCGGCTTCAAACCTCGCAGATGGGTCATCGAGGCCTTCTTCTCATGGCTCAATCGCTATCGCAAGGTTCATGTCCGCCACGAAAAAACATTACTCTCATACTGGGGACTGGTCTCCCTTGCTTGCGCATTGATCTGCTTGAAAAAGGCTTGCGCTATTTAGGGATAAATTCTTAGTCGAGTCGGGCCGAGAGTGGCGCCGGCACCGGCGGCGGTGCCGGCGGGTTCTCAGAAGAGCGTGATGGCGATGTTCACGCCGGCGGTGACGATGGAGACCATGCTCATGAGCTTGCTGAGGATGTTCAGGCTGGGGCCGGCGGTGTCCTTGAAGGGGTCGCCCACGGTGTCGCCGATGACGGCGGCTTTGTGCGCGAGGGAGCCTTTGCCGCCGAGGTGGCCTTCCTCGATGTATTTTTTGGCGTTGTCCCAGGCGCCGCCGGAGTTGGCCATGAAGACGGCAAGCACGAAGCCGGCGGCGAGGCCGCCGCCGAGCAGGCCGAAGACGCCGGGCACGCCGAAGAGCACGCCGGTGAGGATGGGCACGACCACGGCGAGCATGGAGGGGATGATCATTTCGCGTTGCGCGCCGACGGTGGAGATGGCCACGCAGCGGGCGTAGTCGGGGGTGTCCTTGCCTTCCAGGATGCCGGGCCGCTCGCGGAACTGGCGGCGCACTTCCTCGACCATGCGGGCGGCGGCGCGGCCGACGGCGTTGATGGTGAGGCCGCAAAAGAGGAACGACATCATGGCGCCGATGAACAGGCCGATGATGACTTTGGGGTTCATGAGGTTCACGTCGAAATAGGTCATGAATTCGGTGAGCGTGGCCGTGAGGACGGAGACCGATTTGCCGGCGACTTCCATGACGGTCTGGCCGTTGTGGATCATGGCGATTTTGAGTTCCTCGACGTAGGAGGCGAGCAGGGCGAGCGCGGTCAGCGCGGCGGAGCCGATGGCGAAGCCTTTGCCGGTGGCGGCGGTGGTGTTGCCGAGGGAGTCGAGCGCGTCGGTGCGTTTGCGCACTTCGGGGCCGAGGCCGGCCATCTCGGCGTTGCCGCCGGCGTTGTCGGCGATGGGGCCGTAGGCGTCGGTGGCGAGGGTGATGCCGAGGGTGGAGAGCATGCCGACGGCGGCGATGCCGATGCCGTAGAGTCCCTGGGCCATGCTGGCGGGCTGGAAGTGCCAGTCGCCGCTGGCGAAACAGTAGGCGAGCGCGGTGCCGATGGAGACGACGACGACAGGGATGGCCGTGGACAACATGCCCACGCCGATGCCGGAGATGATGACGGTGGCGGGGCCGGTGGCGGAGTTTTCGGAGATGTGCCGGGTGGGTTTGTATTCCTGCGAGGTGTAATACTCGGTGGCCTTGCCGATGATGATGCCGGTGACGAGGCCGGTGACGATGGCGCCCCAGATGCCCCAGTAGTTGGGGATTTCGAGGAGGTAGAGGACGGCCCAGGAGAGGACGACGATGAGGATGGAGGAGAAGTTGACGCCGCGTCCGAGGGCGTTGAGGAGGGTTCGCTGGGAGGCGCCTTCCTTGGTGCGCACCGCGAAGATGCCGAGGATGGAGAGAATGGTGCCGACGGCGGCGATGATCATGGGGGCGATGACGGCTTTGTAGGCGGTGGCGTCGTTGGCGGCGGGGTTGTTGGCGAAGGCGGCGGCGCCGAGCGCGGCGGTGGCGAGGATGGAGCCGGCGTAGGATTCGTAGAGGTCGGCGCCCATGCCGGCGACGTCGCCGACGTTGTCGCCGACGTTGTCGGCGATGGTGGCGGGGTTGCGCGGGTCGTCCTCGGGGATGCCGGCCTCGACTTTGCCGACGAGGTCGGCGCCGACGTCGGCGGCCTTGGTGAAGATGCCGCCGCCGACGCGGGCGAACAGCGCCTGCAACGACGCGCCCATGCCGAAGGTCAGCATGGTGGTGGTGATGACGGTGAGCTTGTGGCCGGGGTCGGGGTCATCAACGAAGTAACTGAGCACGAGAAACCACACGGCGATGTCGAGCAACGCGAGCCCCACGACGACGAGCCCCATGACCGCGCCGGAGCGGAAGGCGAGCCGCAGGCCGGCGTTGAGCGACTGGCTGGCGGCGTGTGCGACACGCGCGGAGGCGTAGGTCGCGGTCTTCATGCCGAAGAAGCCCGCGAGGCCGGAGAAGAAGCCGCCGGTGATGAAGGCGAAGGGCACCCAGCCGTTTTGCAGGCCGAGGCCGTAGGCGAGCACGGCAAAGATGATCGTGAGCACGATGAAGAAGAACCCCACGATTTTGTATTGCTGCTTCAAATACGCCATCGCGCCGGCACGGATATGCGAGGCGATTTCCGCCATGCGCGGGGTGCCCTCGGGCGCGGCCTTCATGCGGAAATAAAACCACGCGGCAAAGCCGAGTGCGAGGATTGAGGCGGCTGGCGTGAGCCAGAATATCGGGTGCTGTGCGTTCATGGATTAATCAACTGGGAGAAAACGGGTGTGCGGGATGCGAGGGAAGGAGAGGAGGAAGGAGGCCGGTTTTGTCTGGATAAAGCACGGCCCACGACGGGACGAACGCGGGCTTTTTGTCTGCTTGAGGCGGCTCAACCGCCGAAGGAGTTCAGCGCGGACTGCCACCAGGCGTGGTGCTGCGCGTCGAGCTCGACGCGCGAGGGCATGGGATAATAGTTCAGGCCACCCTGGTCGCCGACGTAAAAACCGCCCTTGATGGTGCGGTAGAGGACATTGTCGCTGATGTTGCGGACGAGCACCTTGGTGGGCTTGTCGGGGCGCTCGCTGACCTCGCGGAGGCA
>JAISAX010000172.1 GCA_031266495.1 Opitutaceae bacterium | reverse complement strand
CCCCCCCCCCCCCCCCGCGCAGCGATGCCCTCGACACGCGCGACGCCCTCGTCCTTTACCCGAGCGACACCATCCTGCGCGTCATTAAAAACACATTACCTCCCGCGCCTCCCGCTCCTCCCGCCTCGCCCGCGCCGCCGCGCCGGCTGCATTTCCGGAAAACCGGCGAACACGACGCGCCTGTCCCGGCCTCCGCCGTGCTCATGAGCAGCGGCACGATGTCGTTGCACGTGGCGCTGGCGGAGATCCCCGGCGCCATCGCCTACCGCGCCAATCCGCTCACGTACCTGCTCGGGCGGATGCTCGTAAAAATCCCGTACCTCGGCATTTCCAACCTGCTGCTGCGCGAGCCGATGTACCCCGAATACCTGCAAAACGCCGCCACGCCCGAAGCCCTTGCCGGCGAGCTGCGCGATTGTCTCGACCCCGAAAAACGCCCCGCCCGCCTCGCCCGCACCCGCGAGCAGGCCGCCCGCCTCCGCGCCCTCCTCCGTCAGCCCGCCTCCGGCACAGCCACGGACTGGGTGCTCCGGCATCTATGAAGAGACCACCGCGCCGGATGACGCCCGCCCGTGCATAGGCCCTGCGGGGAGCGGCTTCATTCCCGCCAGGCATCACCGGAGGCTCAACAAGTATTTCCGTTATCACTCCGGCGAGCGTAAGATCGTCATCGACGACATCCACCGCACCCTCATGAAACCCGACGCCCTCGACGCCGCCCAGGCCGCCGCTGCCGCACAATTCGATCGCCAGAGCGACCGTTACGGCAAAACCCACATCCTCGCCGATACCGCCGACATCACTGCCGCGCTCGACGGCATCGACCTCCCCTCTCCTGCCGCCGGCCATGGCGCCGCCCTCGACATCGCCACCGGCGGCGGCCACACCGCCCTGCACCTTGCCCGACTCGGCTACCACGTCACGGCCGGCGACATCGCGCCGCGCATGATCGAAAATGCCCGCCAGCTCGCGGCCGACGCCGGTTTCACCCTCGCGACCAGCCTCTTCCCGGCCGAAGCGTTGCCGTTTGCCGACGCGAGTTTCGATCTCGTCTCGTCGCGCATCGCGCCGCACCACTTCAGCGATCCCGCCGGCTTCGTGCGCGAGGCCGCCCGCGTGCTGCGGCCCGGCGGTCTTTTCCTGCTCATCGACGGCAGCGTCCCCGATCACTCGCCCGAAACCGAAGCGTGGCTGCACCGCGTGGAAAAATGGCGCGACCCGAGCCACGGCCGTTTTCTCTCACGCGCCGCCTAGGAGGACCTGGTCCGCGCCACCGGCGTCCTGACGATCCTCCGCTCGGAGCTGTTTCCGTTCAAGCAGCCCGATCTCGAGTGGTATTTCGAAACCGCCGCCACCCCGCCGGAAAACCGCACGCGGGTGCTCGAAGCCGTCCGCACCGTACAAAAATCCGTTCGCATCGCGCTCCGGCTCGCGGAGGAAAACGGCAAGATCACCTGGTGGTGGCCCCGCCTCAGCCTCGTGGCCCGCAAGCTCGGATGACGCCGGTGTTCTCAAGGGAGGTTCTAAAAATTATAGTAGAGTAGAGAGGGGACACCGAAGACCGATAACAAGTATAGATCAGCGATGTCGCCCTCCCCCTCATCAAACCGGACGAGCGGATTTCCCGCATCCGGCTTTCGCCATAAGATTCGGGCAAGGCATGCGCAGTTTCCTGCCTGGCCTTTGCCCTCAGTTTCTGTCTCCGCACAGCACAGGTTCCACGTTTGTCCCCTCATTTCAGGTTCCTTTCCCGGTCCCCTACTCCTGGTTCCATCCGCTTCTTTTGTCCTGGGCATTTCATGCCAATCAGTCCATGCCGACTTCTGACTCCACTCCTTATGGCCAGGGTTCCTTTGCTCCCCGGGGGTTGGCCGGTTCCTCGCTACTACGAACCCCTCCGACTTCCCGCATGCCGCCCTGCCTCTTATTAGCTCGCGGCCTGACGCCCGGCCTACCTGCACCGGCTGCACTCGGGAGATCCCAAGTTCCCGCTGTATCTTTCGCGACGCGCTGTCTGCTCTCACCCCGGGCAAAACCCTGAGCCCTTCATCACTTCTGGCTCCTCGGGTTGCTGGCTTCACCTTCTCTGACAGGCTGGCCTTTGCCTTCACGCGTAACGAGGCTGCTTTCAGTTCACGGTTTCCCTTTACGGCTCGCCGCTTCGCCTCATGCGGCTTCAACCCCAGGGATTGCTCCCTGCGGCTGCGCATTTGGCTACATGACTGGTGATGCTTTATCATGGTTAATACTTTTCAACTAACTAGATACACCAAGCTTTCCTTGGCGCACCAAAGATCGCAAAGGTCGCGAAGAAGAATACCAAAGAAAAACCCGTCGCCGTGATTCGTTACGATCTTCGCGACCTTTGTGTAAACATTCCGGAACACGGGCTGGAAGCCCGTGCCACTTCAAGGCAGTCCGCGTAACACCAGTTATATCAGGGCAAAAAAGCCCGGGGAGTAAACGCAACGGATGGGGCGATGCGGTCTTTGGTCTGGCGAACAGAGAAACACCGAATACTGAACACCGAACACTGAATGGGCTTACCTTGATTCAGTGTTCAGTATTCGGTGTTCAGTGTTTCTCCCTTTCCCCGTTCCCCCCCCCATTTCCCGTCACTTGCCGACTCCCCCCCTCCCCCATTCACCCCTGCGCCCTGCCCTGCACCGTCGTGCCATCGCGCCACGACGCGCCGATCAGTGTCGCACGCGGAAATTCCGGCACCCCCTCCTCGCGCCCGTATAACAAACTCACCAACATGTCCACGGCCGCCGCGCCGGTCAGGTCGTTGTGCTGGTCCATGCCCGCCCAGTCCATCGTGCCGCGGCGGCGCTCCAGTTGCACCAGGCCGATGTCGCGCGGCACCTCGACCCCGAGGCCTGCGAGCCAGTCGCGCACGCGCCGGTAGAGCGTCAGGATCGCATCCGGCCGCACCCGCCGGAACCACTTCGCAAACACCGCCGGATTCCCGCGCGCCTCCCGCACATTATAAAACCCCGGCAACCGCCGCGCTGCCGGCAATGCCTGTTGCCCCGCCCACATGCCCGCGCTGAACCGCCGGTCCACCAGCAGATCGATGTGCTCGTCCACGACCAGCGCCGGCCTCCGGTAACCGAGACGCAACGTCCGCGCCATCGCCTCCATGACCAGCGCATGATGATCCACGCAGCAAAACGACAACGTCGGCCCCTGCGTGCGCGCGCCCGTGACCACGCACGGATAATGCGGCCACAGGCTCGCGAACCGCGCCGGCAACACGTTGCCGTGCATGAGCCCGATCACGACGATCCCCCGAATCCCGCGCGCCTGGAAAATCCGGTGCAGCCGCCCGCCATTCGCCTCGGGATCGTGCAGCCAGAATTCGTCGAACTTGTAACCGTGAAACGCGGCGCGCTCGCGACACCCGGCCACATACACCGGGATCGTCGGATGACGCTCGAACGCCCGCGGATCCTCGTTGGCATTGACCAGCGCCAGCGTCCGACAAAAAGCCGGCGCACGCTCCTTGCGCAATTCGCCCATCAACTCGGCCACGACGGGATTGCGCACATACCCGAGCCGCGCCGCCACGGCCCCGATCCGCTCGCGTGTGGCGACCGGGATCTGCCGGTCGCCGCGCAACGCCAGCGACACGGCATTTTTGGAAACCCCGGCCGCCGCCGCCACCGCCGCCATCGTCACACGCTTCGTTGCCATGTTGCGTTACCGCTACCCGCAAATTCCCGGGAACGCCAGACTCCTGTCGTCCTCCTGTTGCCCGCCCTCCCCTCCTCCCTGCCCTGCCCTCCCCCATATGATTCGCGATTCGCCAAGGGCTTCCGGTCACTTGCCGGACGGAGGCTCATTCTTTTGGGCTATCACCATCGACACCACGCGCCGTTGTTCGGGCTGTGGCAGTTTTTCCAGTTTAGAGCCCGAGTCAGAATAAATGAGGCGAAGGTGCGCCGGTTGCGAAATGAAAGCCGTGCCAGTCCCAAGTCAAGACCCGGGCGCAGACTGCCCGGACGCGGCCCGCGTCGCAGCCGCAGCCACGGCCACCGCCGAGCCGCGCACGTGGAGCTTGCCCGGCACCGTTACGACGACATTGTTGCCCTGCAGGTCGAGCGGCTGCGCGAGCAGCAACCCGGCGGCGAGGCGTCCCATCAAATCCCAGTCGGGCCCGTAGCTCGTGACCTTGAGCGAACGGTCCTGGGCCAGAAGATTGTCGAACGCCACCATGCTGCACTCCTCGGGCAGTTTCCACCCGCGCGCGAACATCTGGTTCTGGAGCGTGTACGCCATGCTGTCGTTGGTGCACACCACTGCCGTGAAGCGACGCAACAAATCATCGGGCACCTCCCTGGCGACTGGCGTAAAATACACCTCGGACCTCAGGCCAGCGCGATGCATGGCCACGACGTAGCCATCGGCGCGCTCGCGGAAAATCTGCGTGCGTGAATCCGCGCTGCCCACGAGCAGGATTTTTTTGTGGCCCAACCCGATCAGATATTCCGTCGCCCCGCGCATTCCACCGGCGTTGTCGGCCACGATGCGCGGCAAGCCGCCGCAACTGATAAAACTGCTCACCGCCAGCGCCGGCGTGTCGCCAAGCAACCGCGTCGCCGCTTCCGTGTAGCGGCCAAACAAAAACACGCCGCTCACCGTCCGGTTTTTGACGAGGAGGGGGGGAGAGTCGAGCGAGGGCGTTTCGATCAACGTCTCGATCTCGCGGCGCTGGCATTCCTTCTGGAGCGCGAGAAAAATGCTTCGTGGCACATCGGAGCGAAGCAAGTCACCCTGATGCATATCCTCGCTCTCGTAGAGCAGGATGCCGACCCGTGTCGGGTGCCCGTTGCCATTGCCGCCGGACATCCCGCCAAGTCCCCCGGCAGTGCCCATCATTTGGGTGCGCGCCTGAAATTTGGTGTAACCGAGTTCGCGAGCTTTTTGGAGGATGCGGGCCTTGGTTCCGGTCGCCAGGTCGGGGTGGTCGCGCAAGGCGCGGGAAACCGTGATAATGGAAAGGTTCAAGGCCTCGGCGATTTGCTTTTGACTGATTCGCATAATAATTACCGGTAAAAAAAATCACCAGTAGTGCAATCAACAAATCCGTACTGCTTGTTTTCCTGCGTATTCG
Source organism: Opitutaceae bacterium (assembly GCA_031266495.1). The sequence continues at coordinate 1,558 of JAISAX010000172.1, read as the reverse complement.
ATGGAGTCCGCCTCCAGCCTGATGGTGGCGGGATCCGTAAAAAAATCCCCTCCGCAATCGAGCGTAGGGAACCGCCACTTCGCCCGTGGCATTTGCTCCTCCGGGAATCGCCGGACGAATTGTTCCGCCACCTTGCGCATCACTTCCGGGGCAGACCATTCCCGCTGTCCGGCAATTTCCTTGAGTCGCTGGCAGAGAGGATCGGGAAACCGAATCTGTATCCGTGTCATGGTGTTCTTTTCACCTCACCGGCCGGATGATGTCAAATCACCCCTGCTTCCATTTTTTGCCGATTTTTGCCGCCAAAAACCTTGACTTATTGCCGGTAGATTCACTGCATTACCGACACAAAAGCCTATTTATCCATGAAAATCCTGTGTGCTCTCACCCGAATCACCTGCCTTGGCCAGTCCGGAGACGCCTTCCAGCGCCTCCATCGTAACGAAAAATCCAAACCTGAACCGACGTCTCTCATGAAAACTCCATTCGTCCGGATACCCGGCGCCAAACACATCCTTCGCCGACTGGCATTGTTGCCGGTTGTCCTCTTCACGGGAACTGCCGCCCTGACGGCAGATGCCGCATCGGTGATCATCTCCGCCAATGTTCCCGGCTCCTCCACCCTGCCCGCCCTTTCCGGCACACAGCTTCTCCCGGACAGCAGCGACGCCATCCACACGAGCGACGCCATCCAGTTTAACAGAAGCAGCTCACAGGATCGTTTTGGCGGCTCGACCTTCACCGTGGACTCGCCTTTCAACGTTTCCGCCCTGTCGTTTTACATCTCCTCGATTTCAAACACTGAAACGATCAAGGGAAAGCAGGCCTTCATCCAGATCGTTACATTCGACACCTTCACCACCGACTCCATAACATACACAATCAAACGCTCGGAAACCGTGACAATGCCCCCGGATGGTTCCGTGGCGGCGTCAAATTATATCACCTTCACGTTTGATAATCCGGTCGCATTGGAAAGCGGCGATTACGGAATTATCTTTCACTGGCTGGAAGCTGCTCCCGGCATCAACTTCCGCTCGGCAAGCACCGATGCGTTGTCTTCCCGAAAATTCAGGATCACCGACACACTCAAGGACAGTGCTGTCACAGGCACCGGCTTCGAGATTCAGTCACGGGAAATATTTTTTCTCGTGCATGGAACGCCAATCCCCGAACCAGTCACCGCGGGACTTCTTTCCGCTCTGGCCATAATGACTTTTATCATGATTTCCCGGATTCGGAACAGCAGATCATAACCAAAATGCTCCTCCCTCCCTCCCCCCCCCCCCCACACACACATACACACACACTGCGCACACCCTTCATTACCATGAATACTCTGCTCATCCAGCGAGGTATGAAACCTGATTATTTGCCGGAGATTGCGTCCCCGGCAAGGGCATCACGAGACGCCCGCCGCGCCGCCGCTTCCGCCTTTACCCTCGTCGAGCTGCTCGCGGTTCTCGCCATTATCGGCATCCTTTCGGCGATTATTATACCAACCGTCAGCAAGGTGCGCGAATCCGCCAGAAACGCACAATGTATCAGCAATCTCCGC
>JAISAX010000170.1 GCA_031266495.1 Opitutaceae bacterium | reverse complement strand
CCATGCCACGCAATCCCACGGGCTGGAAGCCCGTGCCACTCCGACCAACCGCGCAGCACCCCGTTCGTAAAAACTACCCCGCCACCAGGAACCTCGCGCCAGCCGACTGGATGGCACGCGAGACCGGCGCCTCCGGAGACCTGTCCGTCACGATGGTAAAACGCGGCTCGAAAGGCGCCGTAAGACTGAGCGCCTTCCGCCCGAACTTCGAACCGTCGAGGGCGAAAATCGTGCGCTCCGCCGCCACCAGCATCCTGCGCTGCACGGCCACGATCAGCGCATTGTGATTCCAGACCCCCGCCTCGGTGATACCGGCGCCGCCGAGAATCGCCAGATCGGCGTGGATCTCCTCCAGCGATTTCTCGCAAAGCGGACCCACCAGCGCGCCGAGCCGATTGTGGATGCCCCCGCCCGTGACGATCGTCTCAAGCGAACCGATCTCGCTGAACAACCCGGCGATCGGCAACGAATTGGTGATAACCTGGAGACGCTTGCCCACGAGCAACCGCGCCACCGCGTAGGTGGACGTGCCGCTGTCGAGGATCACCGTCATGCCCGGCTGCACCAACTCCGCGATCGTGCGGGCGATCACATGCTTCTCGTCAGCCTGACGCTCGTCACGGGCGATAAAATCGTACTCGCGCGCCAGCTCGTCGGTCTCGACCAGCGACGCGCCCCCGTGATGACGCCGCAGCACGCCGCGCCCGGCGAGCTGGTCGAGCGCGCGCCGCACCGTGGACAACGAGATCGAAAAACGCTCCGCCAGCGTATGCAGGTCGGCGTACTTGTGTTCGCGGATGAACCGTTCGATGAGATCGATGCGCTGTTTGTTGGTCACGGCAGGTGTATTGGTCACGGCAGGTTACTGGTCACGGAAGCCTGGCACCACCACCCTGCGATCCCCGGAACAAACTTCCAATTTCCAATTTCGGGAAAGAGCCGCGCTTCTGCCGAGCCGCGGTGCCCCCGAAACACACCAACGGACACGAAAAACAACCCATCGGATTTCTGCCTTTTTTTTCGTGTCCTTTCGTGTGTTTCGCGGGCACCTCTCCGGTTCTTCGGTAAAGTTGCACTTTGGTTGCGGCTTCGTCGCGCCAGGTTCTCCGTGCCTTCGTGGGAGACGCTTCTTTTCAGTAACGGATGGTGCGCAGTGCGCTGTGTCGCGGGCCTCTCGCCCGCATTGCGGGGCGGCGGTGAGCGCCGTCAGCGGGCGTGACGCCCGCGCGACTTCAAGGCCGTCTGCGTAACATCAGTCAGTAACTGATAGTACGCGAAGACCAACATAGGGGCGCCCTGCGCGTCGATCAGCGACGTCCGCGCTACGGCGGCGCATCGCCGCACACGCCGCCAGCAACGCCACCACCCCGGCCACCGCCACCGTCGCTCCCGGCTCCGGCACCGCCACCGCCGTCAGCTTCAGATAAAAGCCTCTCTCTTCTGTCCATTCTGTCCACTCTCCTTCCATCCATTCCCATTCTCCATTCTCGTCATTTATTTGCCAAACCGCCCCTGTATATGTTGTGCAGGTAGCAACTATTTCGTTGTTATCATTGATGTCATAAGCTATTCCCCTGTTTATTACATAGAGACTGCCGTTGATGAGTAGCGTGACCTGTGCGGTCAGTTTCACCGTTTCCCATGTATCGAATCCGTCATTGCTGATCCATACCATGAGATTTGCCTTATCGTCTTTCCCGACGATCATGCCGTTGTTGTTGATCCCATACGCCCAACCAGGACCCAAATCCACAAACTCACCCTCCGCATTCCAGTAACCGGCGTGAGGCTGAGGCGGCCACTTCCCGCCAATTTGTTCTTCTATAAAGCCCACGACCTCATTGCTGTCATTGATGCCCTCTAAATAAAGGGAGCTGTTTTCCGTGTAACCCAAGGATGCCAGGGAGGCCACGGCGCTAGCCTTGTACTCGCCAGATGAAACCGTCCAGTTGTGCCAGGTGTCATTGTCGTTGGTATCCCAATAACCCCAGATATTATTGCTATTGTATCCGAAAATGTGGCCATTGTTGTTGACGTCGATTGTTCTGGAACCTGGGCCGAGGCTATGTACGGTGCTGGTGCCATCAGCGGACAGCCTCCAGTAAGCGGCCCGGTTTTCATATGGCCAACCCTCTCCGTCTTCAGTGTCAAGCGAAGCGTCATACCACGTGTCGTATCCACTCACGATACCACTATTGTTGATTCCTGTGACATTGCCGCCCCCCTCCTCGCTGCCGGCAGGTGGTCTGGTAAGATAAGCCAGATCACTTCCGACACTTGGCCAATAACCGAAGGTGCCGGAGTGAGGGAAGCTTCCGACAATGATCCCGCTGTCGTTGATGGCTCGCACCTCGATTTCAGAAGAGTGATTCGAATCCACCGGTTTTGCAGTGATCTCCCAGTCCGCCGCTGCCGCGCTGGCGGTGACGGTCAGGCCGGAAAGAGCGGCGGCTAACGCAAGATTCGTCAAAACAGGCAAGGTTCGCCGGCTGCGGCGCGGGTGTCTGGTTTCTGGTGTTGTCTTCATGGTGTCAGATGGAAAGGGACAATAGGGATACAAGGGACGGAAACGGGGGGGATTGATAGTGGCATCAGGAGATGTCAGCCAAGGCCGGGGCCGGTGGCGGCGCGGACTGGCGCGGACGCCACCGGTGTGTCCGTCAAGAGTCGCCGGCGCCTTCGGGGCCGTGGTCGGCGCTGCCGTGCCAGACGGTGATGCTCACCACACTGACTTTGCCCAGGGCCACGTCGTTCTTGTCGCGCAACTCGATGGTGTAGGTCCAGGTGGCGGGTTTTTCGGGGAGGGCGTGGTGGTCGGTGAACTTCGCCCCGGCTATGGTGCCGATGACTTGCATGCCCGCTCCGTCGGAACGGTCCGCAAGCACGCGCCAGGTGCGGGCGGGCCGGGGGAGACGGCCTTGCAGGATGACTTCGCCTCCCGTGAAACAGGCGCGGGCGTCGGGCGTGAGGTTGAGCAGGTCGGGCGTGCCGGGGTCGGGCGCAAGGATGAAGAGCTGGCGTTTCATCTCGATCGTGCACCTGGGGTTTTTCTGGATCACGTCGATGTTGGCAAAGAGGCGTCGATAAAAGCCGGGGGTGATGGTCACGGTTTTGTCGATACCGAGGGTGGCGGGGTCGCGGGGTTGGGTGGTGACGGGGGC
>JAISAX010000152.1 GCA_031266495.1 Opitutaceae bacterium | reverse complement strand
CTCAAGGCGAATGGCATGTCCATTGCCGACATCGCCAGACTCTCCGGCCTCTCACAAAACGAAGTCGCTGACTCCCTCAAAAAAAAATGACCCCCTCCCCCCCCCTGATTTTTTACCTTGGCAAGGGCGCACAAAAAAATAACTGACCGACGTTACGCGGATCGAAGGTTTTTGAGGTCGATCCGGGTCAATCCGGGCCGATCCGGACCGATCCGGACCGATCCGGGATCGGGATGCCTGACCGGGATTGCGCCCGGTCAGGCATCACAAGAAAACAACCGGTAACAGAAATTACGCAGAGAGACCGTTGCCACAGGCCTCGACTTTTCCTGGCGGAATTTTCCAGCCGGAAAAGTGCCTGTGGGACGGATCGGATCGGATCGACAGTAAAGCGTCAGCCCGGTTCGGGGGGGGGGGGGGGACGATTCAGCCCCGCCGGGCGCGGCCGGGGTGGTGGCGGATATGGCGTAACCAGATGCCAAAAACCAGCGCAGCCAGTCCCGGCGCTCCGGCCACCGTGCCCGGTTCGGGCACGGACGTCAGGAAGGCAACACGGAAGCCGATGCCGCCTCCCTCAGCCGCCGGGTCGAGACCGTTGCGACCATCATCCCCGGAGCGGTTGCCGTCACCGCTGTAGTACGAGCCGCCCCGCAATACACGGTTATCAGCATCATACATGTTTTCCATCCTCTCCCACACATTCCCCGCCTGGTCATACGTGCCAAAATACGAACTCGCTTCGATGTAGCTGCCTGCATCCTTCAGGTAGTCAGCGGCGTTGCCTCCGTAGTTGTCGTAATTCGCATCGTTCTTGCTGATGCTGTCGCTCTGCGTCGGATACGCCCAGTAACCTCCGATCCCTGCCCCTCCCTTGTCCGGATCGTAGTACGCCGCCTTGTACCACTCGTCCTCGTCCGGTATCACCCACCCGGTGCTCGCCGCATGATCGGGCGTGCTCACCAGGTTGTTCACTCCATCAAATACATACAGTCCGCTCTCCGTCCCCCCGCTGCCTTGCCCGTTCGTCAGCCAGTTGCAGAACCGCGCCGCGTCATAAAACGACACGCAGTTCACTGGCTTTGCCGCGTAGCCTTCTTTCACCAGGTACGTATAGCCTTCCTCTTCGGTTCCTGTGCGCGTTATCCCTCCCACGGTGGTGTTCGCCATGGACGTATTGTACAGCGCATATGGATCGCTCCGCGATGCCACGGCGTTCAGAAAGGCAGCGTACTGCGCATTTGTTACCTCGTATTTGCCGATGTAGTACTCGTAGCTTACCGCTCCGTAGCGGTTGCCGGTGGCGGGGTCCGGCGTGTTGCCGGCGTCGCCTACCAGGACCATCTGCATGCCAATCCCCAGACTATCCGGAATGCTTGATCCGGGGGTCGTCTGCCCGGTGGCCGTCGCGGCTCCCGCCGTTATCAGCAGCGTCGCCAGCAGCAGCGCGGATTTTTGTGTGGTGTTGTGTGTATTCATTTTCTGGTGCATTTTTTCTGACTGGTTGATTGGCTGACTGACTGATGGTGCGCGGGCCAGAAGCGGGCGGGTTTGGGCAACTTGACAGAAGAAATCTTGTTTGTTGTTGTTACAGGATTGGTTGGGAGAGTGCGGGCATGAGGGAGGAGGTGAAAAAAGGGCGAATGGCGGCGGGGGCCATGCGGATGGCGGCTGTCGCCATGCGGATGGCAGCCGTCGCCGTGCGGATGGCAGGGGCCGGGGAGTGGCATGACAGGGGCCGCCTTGCGGGTGGCAATCGCCGCCACGCGGGTGGCTGGCGGGGCCACGCGGGTGGCTGGCACCGCCATGCGCATGGCAGCGCCGGGGATGGTGGCATGGCGGTCGTCGCCACGGGCATGGCGGGCGTCGCCTTTCGCGTGGCGGTGGTTGCCATGCGCGTGGCGGGGGCCGGGAGCGGGCGATCCGGGGGCCGGGAGCGGGCGGGCCGGGTCTGGCAAACAAAGGGTCTGGTCGGGTTGTGGCATCGGTGGAAGCGCCTCACCGGTGGCGGTGGCGCGGGATACCGACTCCTGCCGATGCCATCAACCGGAACAACGTCAAAGTACAAAAGGCCGGTAGTATTGGCAGGTTTACAGCAATGGGACCGATATCTTCAGCGTTTTTTCCTTTCCCCACCATTTTCAGAAACATCCATCGTCTGAAGACAGGGAACACGTTGTCTTCTCCCGGGCGACAGGCGGTCTCCGGATCACCGGTAAATCGCGTTCCGCGTCATGGCCGGGAAACGGCGACGGGGCCTGATGGCGTGTTCATGGGTTTGCGGATTGCCGCTCGGCCAATTGGGCGCGGTAGAGGCTGGCGGGCTGCACATGCTTGTCGGGCGATTCGATCACGCCGCGGGGCCTGTCCGGGTATCGACCATCCGAATACTTGCCGATGCTCCCGATGGCGTAGTTTTGCGCCGTGGGCGGCTTTTGGACGACGAGGGTTCCCGCCACTTCACAGTTCCAGAACACCTGCTGCGCGCCGGCCCAGCCGTGACCGGTGCCGTAGTCCCCGCGATCCTGCACGATCAGATCCTTCGACTCGCGGATGTTGTCGTAAAGCGTCCCGATGGCGAACCGCTCGTGCGGACCGGAATCCGTATGCGAAATCTCCGCGGCGCAATCGAGAAACACGTTGGGGCCGCGCGTCCGGTAGCTCGTGGCGAGCCGATGTGCGCGGGCGTCGTGCCGACCACGCTGGCGGGTTTGCCGAGGCCGAGGTCGCCCACCGTGACAAACCCGCGGCGTTTTTTGCCCGTGGCAATGATGATGGCGCCATCGTTCTCGCCCGATCCCTCGCCGCGCAGGACAACGCCACCCGGCACATGCAGCGAATCCGCCACGCGGTAAACACCGCGCCGGAGCAGGAGCGCGCCGCGATGCCCGTCGGCGTTGGCCGGCAGCGCCGCGACAGCATCGAGCGCGGCCTGGATGCGCTTGCCGTCATCGGGCGGCGTGCTTCCGTTTTCCACTACAACCGGTGCGAGTGTCCGGACGACCGCCACGGTCGGCAGCGCCACGCCGCCGCCGTGATAACCGGCGCGGGAAAAGTCGGGGATCGCATTGCCTCGTTCGTCGGCCCGATAGACGAGCCGGTGCGTCGATGCATCAAACGTCACCGAAGGTGAACCGGTAGCGAAGGCGAGGCCGACTGGCAGGGCCACCGGGAGGAGAAATGACAGAAGGCGGGAGGCGGGTGATTTCATCGGGACAATGATGAGAAGATGTGTCCGGGAGAGAAGGTGTCTGGCGATTGGAGTGGCGCTTGAAAACGACGGCGAGCAAACATCCCAGTCCGCCGAGAAGAGCAACGGTTGCAGGCTCGGGGACCGGTATCGTGGCGATCTTCAGCTTCAGGTTGCTCATCGTCAGCGTGACGTCGGTCCCGGTGGATATTCTGCCAAAACTCAGGCCAATCGTATCAAAGGAGGTGTAGTTGAAAACCGGATCCGTCCAGGTGCCCGAAGCGCCTCCAGATGACCAGGTGATTTTGACCGCGTCTTCGTCGATGCGGGCAATCGTCAAAAAGCCGCTGTAGGTAGTGTTTGCCGTGACTTTGAAGGAAGCGCTGGTGTTCAGTGCATCTCCGGGAGGACTGCCGCTGGCTCCGCCAATAAGATAGGTCGAGCCGGTGTTGGCGTCTGTTCTTGCGCGAAGGGCCGTCCCGGTACTACCGGTGGCCCCCGGATTGGTCGTGATAAAATACCCCGTGTAATTGTTGGCGCCTGCACTGGTGAAATCCGCACTTGCGCGGGTTTCATCTCCGGAACTGAACACGCCAATGCGCAACGCGTTGCCCCGGCTGGTGGGGACTATATCTAGCTTGTAGTCGAAGGAGAGCGTGAGCATTTCCCCGACAGCGAGCGTGACCGGCGAACTTTGGGTGGCGAAGTAGCTGAGCGCCTCCGAGCTTTCGTTATTGGGGCGGTATGTAATCGCGGTGGTGCTCTTGCTGAACCTGGCGCCCAAGGCGGAGGTTCTGTACCACGAGTTGGATAACAGGTCGATTTCGGGTGGTATTGCCCAAACGGATGCGGCGCAGGTCAGGAGGCCGGTGAGCAGAATCAGGATGCGGTGTGTTTTCATGACGGGTTTGATGTGGTTTTATGCGGGTTGCGAGTGGAAGGGGGGGGAGGGAAGACGGAAGGCGTCAGGGGGTTTTGTCGGACTCGGCCTTGCTGATAGAGCCGACGTGCCAGTCGAAGTAGAGCTGGTTGCGGTGGTTGCCGTGGACGGCGTCTTTGGGGAGCTTGCCGGGGAAGGAATGGGTGTTCATTTCATCCACATCCTTTATGGCGCACGTCCGGGAAGCCGGGTTTTCCGAAACGACCTCGGCCCAGGAAAGTGGATTGCTGTTCTCGTCGTTGGCATTGCCCCACGGGTTCTTGTTGCTGTAACGAACGGTTTTTACTCCCCCTCCGAGCAGGTAAACGGGTGGCCCGGCCTTTGTTTTCCAGTCAACGATGGGCACGTTGCGCCGCCAGCCAAGGCAGATGTACTCGTCCGGCAAATACCGGTCAGTGTAGGTTGTCTTGAGAGAGAGGTACGGGGCGATGAAACTGAACAGGTGGTTGTTGGCGGGTTCGCCATTGCTGGTACGTGTCTGGGGCAGGATGTGCCCGAACAGTGGTCCTGGCAGTTTGCTGTCGCGGCGATCGTTCACGTACATCTGTATGGCCAGGCCATACTGTCTCAGCGCCGACACGCATTGGGCATTGGCCGCCGACTGGCGGACCTTCGACACCACGGGCACCAGAATCGCGGCAAGGATCCCGATGATCACAATCACCGCCAGCAATTCGATCAGGGTGAACGCCGGGGAATGGACTTTGACAGGACGACATTGTCGTCCTGTCACCTGAGCTAGCTCAGGGCGCGGCAGGAATTCCTTCAGGGTGAAATCTTGCCGAGTCTCGCTGGCAGAGGAGGATTCCTCGCGACAAGCGCGAACGCCAACGCGAACGGTCGCTTGGTTTTGGGCAGGAAATACAGGGTTCATCGTGAAAAGGAAAAAAGTCCGGCGGAGGCAAGGTATCAAGCGACTCGTTGCGCAATTGATTGCGCAAGCTCCGGGGGATGGAGCGGCAGCCCCGCAGGACAAGGAAGGCGCGCTGGCGCGCGTCCGGCCGGCGGGGACTCCGCCGCTCCGCCGGGCCGGGACATGATCAGGCTGTCTTTCAGCGCCCGGGATTGCCGGTCGCTTCCACGGGTTTTTGCGCGTTTCTCCCGGCATCCAGGAACCGTAAGGAAATAAGGAATCGTGCCCGGATAACCTGTTCAGGTGCCCACGAAACACACGAAATGACACGAAAAAGGCGGAATCATCCGATGTTTTCTTTCGTGT
>JAISAX010000138.1 GCA_031266495.1 Opitutaceae bacterium | reverse complement strand
CTCTTTGCCGGGTTGCCGCAGTGAAGCCCTTGGGGAACCCCCCCCCCCGCCACCCGGGGGGAGGGTTGGGGGCACCCCCCCAAACCGCCCCCCCCCCCCCCCTCCCCCTCCCCCCCGGTCGCGGTTGCGGCTGCGGTTGGGGCGGCGGGGGTTACTGGCGCGCGGTTATGTCCACGCGGTCGCCGTCCTTCAGGTTGTCGAGTCCGGAGATGATGATTTCGTCGCCTTCCTTGAGGCCGTCGAGTATCTGCACCTGGTTGAGGCCGCGGAATCCGGTCTTTACCGGCACGAGCCGGGCGGTGCCGCCGGTTTCAACCCGGAATACGGCGCCGTTAAATACCGCCTGGCGTGGCACTACGAGCGAGTCGGGGCGGCGCGAGCGCACGATGCTGGCCTCGCCGGTGAGGCCGGGCAGGAGGCGCGCGGGGTCAATGGTCACTTCGAGAAAGGCGCGGTATTGCTGGTTCTCGGTGTCGGCGTCGGGGAGCACCTGGACGAGTTTCGCGGGGTACAGGGTGTCGCCGTAGGTGAGGAGCCGGACCCAGGCTTCCAGTCCGGTCTTGATGCCGGAAAAGTCTTCTTCGTTGATCCGCGCTTCGACGACGATCTCGTCGCTGAAGAGCCGGACTACGGGGCTGCGGTTGGAGACGAGTTCGCCGGGATAAACGTGGATGTTGGTGACGGTGCCGGTGGTGGTGGCCAGGAGCCGGGTTTTGGCAAGGTCTTGTTCCTTGAGTTTTTTTTGGGCGCCGAGTTCGCGGAGTTGTTGTTCGCGGTCGATCTGGTCTTTTTTTTGCGCTTCGATGAAGAGGTCGAGGTCGCGGCGGCGGCGTTTGATGTCGAGTTCGGGGAGGGTGCCTTCGCGGTACTGGCGTTCCTGGGTTTCGAGGTCTTCCTTGCGGCGTTCGAGCGCGACTTGCTGGTCGAGGTTGAGTTCGAACCGGGCTTTCAGGGTGTTGATCTGGTTGGTGAGGCGTTCGACTTCGATTTGCAGGGTGGTGGGGTCTATCTCGATGAGGAGTTCGCCTTCCTTGATGATTTTGCCGGGCTTGAGGTTGGTGCGGAGGACCAGGCCGGCGACTTCGCTGTTGATCGTGATGTTGAAGGCGGGCCGGACGTTGACTATGGCGGGCACGGCATCGACGGCGGTGTCGCGTTTGACGGTGGTGATGGTGACGCGGGTGCGTCCGCCGAACCGGTACCAGAGGGCGCCGCCGGCAAGGGCGAGCGCGAGGAGGGTGAGCAGGAGGCGTTTCATCGGGTGACGGGGGCGGCGAGCTGGCTGGCGCGGCTGTCGGTGGCGGCGGTGGTGGTGGTGGTGGTGGCTGCGCCGGTGGTGGTGGCGAGGGTGTCGCGCAGGCCGGGCGCGGTGAGGTCGAGGTAGTCGGTGATGCCCATGATGAGGGCGGCGCGGGCTTGCAGGATGGAGAGCTCGCTTTCGCAGATCGTGAGCTGGCGGTCGCGGAAGGCGGCGGCGGCAAGGCGGCCTTCGGTGTGGTCGCGCTGGTCGCGGGTCCAGGCTTCGTTGGCGAGCTGGTAGCGGCGTTGCTGGAGGGCGTGGCGGCGTGTCTGGAAGGACAGGTCGCCGAGGACGGCGCCGGACTGGGCGCGCAATTCGGCTTCCCAGGCGTTGAGCCGGGTCTCCAGGCGGCGGCGGCGGAGGTTGGATTCGCGCTTGCGCTGGCTCGTCTCGAAGCCGTCAAAAATGTTCCAGTTGACGTCCACACCGATGAACCAGGTGGTGGTGTCCACGTTGTCCCTGGTGGAGGTGTTGGTCTGGCCGTGGCCGACGCTGGTCGTGAAGTTGAGGAGCGGGCGCTGGATGGCGTTGATGCGGACGAGTTCGGCTTTTTCGCGTTCGATGAGGTTGCGGCGTTTGCGGGCCTCGCCGGTCTCCCCGATCCAGGTGTCGCCGGTCTCGTCGGGGCGGGTGGCGCGGGAGGGGCGGGAGGGGCGGGAGGAGATCCAGCGGAGAATGTCGTCCGTGGGCAGGGGGGGGAGGGGGGTGGCGAGGGTTGGCGGGGTTTGCCAGCCGATGGTGCGCCTGAAGCTGGCGAAGATGCGTTCCTGGACGGCTTCGAGTTGCTCGATGTTCATGATGGCTTCGTTGAGGTTGAGCGTGTTTTGCTCGGCCTCGACGGCGCCGAGGTTGCCGGCTTCGAGCGAGGTGCGGAGCGTGGCGGCGCGCTCCTCGAAAATCCGGCGGCGGAGGCGGGCGTTGCGCAGGGCGGCCCGGTTGACGAGGAGCGAGAGGTAATCGGCCCGGATGCCGCGGTGGATGCGCCGGAGCGTGAGGATGCGGTCCAGTTCCTCGTTTTTGTAGTCGAGCCGGGCCTGGCGGATGCGGGCTTCGATGGCGCCCCAGTGATAGATGGGGCGGCGCAGGGCCAGGTTGAAATTGAGGCCGAGGTTGTCGATGTCGTCGCCTTCGCTGCGGTACTCCTTGCGATAGCCGAGATTGGCCGTGAGGCCGAGGCGCGGGTAATACGCGGCCTTGGCCTGCCGGAGACGGGCGACGGATTCCTCCTGCTCGATGCCCTTGACGATGAGCTGGGGTGCCCGGGCGCGGGCCTGGTCGAGGATGCGGGCGAGTTCGGGCATCCAGGCTTCCGGGTAACCGACGACCGGCTCCGCCGCGGGAGCGGCGGGAGCGGCGGGAGCGGCAAGGAGCACGAGAGAAAGGGCCAGCGGACTGACCTGAACGGAAAACTTCATGGGAAGACGCAATCGGAAAAGGTAACAAGGCAGTTAATCGCCGCCGGGTTGCCA
>JAISAX010000135.1 GCA_031266495.1 Opitutaceae bacterium | reverse complement strand
CGGGATGGACGCCAGGACTCCTGGCGTCCATGCCAACCGCGACCCGGGATACCGGGAAACAGACCCCGGAGCCCGCTTTATTTTTGTCTGCTACCTGCTAACCAACAAAAAAATACACAATGCATAACGGAGATTATATCCCGTCTTCCGACGGGGATTTCGGCCAATGGGAAGTGACATTCATGAATGTCCTCACGCCCAACGCCACCGAATGGGGAGTGCCCGGCGCGGTCATCACCGACCTGCGCGGCAAACAATCCGCATGGCAAAGCACGCACGCCATCGCCGAAAACCCGGCCACGCGCACCAGCATAGCCATCGAGGCCAAGAACGAAGCCCGCGCCGCCTACGAAAAAGCCCTGCGCTCCGCGTATCGGGAATACATCATGTCCAGCCGCAGCGTGACCAACGAGCAGCGGCTGGCCCTGGGCGTGCCCATCCACAAGGAAGACCGCACCCCCGTGCCGGTGCCGGTGACTTTTCCCTTGTTCGAGGTCATCACGACGCTGATCCGCTGGCTGATTATCGATTTCCGCGACCAGGGCATGGGCCACAGCAACGCCAAACCCTTCGGCGTGCACGGGGCGGAGCTTCTGTACGGCATTGCCGACGGCTCCGGACCGCTGGCGTTCCATCAACTGACGCATTCGGTTTTTTGTACGCACAGCCCCTTCCGCATCGAATTCGCGGACGAGTTGCGCGGCAAGACGGTCTATTTTTGTCTGCGCTGGGAGAACACCCGCGGCCAGAAAGGCCCCTGGAGCGAAATCGTCTCCGCCATCATCCCCTGACGGGCAAAACGCTGAAATCTGAAATCTGAAATCTGAAATCTGAAAAACCGAAAGACTGAAAACATCATGAAAAACAGGATCAAAAACAGAATCTATAAAAACGGTGCCGCCGCGCTGGTCGCGGTGGCTTTCACGCTGGGGGCCGCGACGGCCTTCGGAGCGATCGACATATCGATGGTGACGGTGGGTTATGCCAATAACGTGGCGGACACCGCAGAGGGCACCGGGGCGAATGGACGCGGGTCAGTGAGCTACGAGTATCAGATCGGCACATACGAGGTAACGAACACGCAGTACGTGGCGTTTTTGAACGCGGTGGACAGCAGCGGAACGAACTCGCTGGGCCTGTTTACCATTACAGACAACATTTACTATGGCATCGAGAAGGCGAGTAACGGTACGTCCGGGGATTGGTATTCGGTGAAGTCGGGCTTTGAAAGCAAGCCGGTGAATTTTGTGTCGTTTTACGAGGCGGCGCGATTTGTGAACTGGCTGACGAACGGGCAGGGGAGCGGAGGCACGGAGACGGGGATGTACACGCTGAGCGATGGCACCGGAATCACGCGGAATGCCGAGGCGTGGGCAGCGGGAGGTTTTGCGATAGCGAGCGAGGACGAGTGGTACAAGGCAGCGTACTACAACCCGACGCTGAATGGAGGTGCGGGCGGATATACGAATTACCCGTGGGCGGGAGGAGAGTCACCGGTCAACGACAAAAAAGAGGTTAACGGAGCGAACTTTAACGGAAGCGGCACGGTGGAGAATGTAGGTAGTTACACAAAAGCGACCTCGTATTTCGGAACGTATGACCAGGCGGGGACTCTGTACGAGTGGATTGAAGATCCTGCTGATGATGGTACGAGCCGTGTGTTGCGGGGCGGCTCGTTCTACGGCACCGACTACAGCCTCGCCGCGTCTGGTCGCGACTCCATCGGCCCGGCGGATGAGCGCAGCAACGTCGGCTTCCGGGTTGCCAGCCTGACGGCCGTGCCCGAGCCCGCGACGTGGGCCACGCTGGCCGGACTGGCGCTGCTGGCCTGGGCGGCGCTGCGCCGTTATCGTGGCGCGCGTGCGTGAGGCCCCCGCGGCGGCCCCGCAGTTGACCCGCAGTTGACCCGCAGTTGACCCGCGGCTGATCTCTTCCCGGAACGAACGCCCCCCGCGTCCGTTCCGGTTTTTTTGTGTGTGTTCATTGTTGCAGCAGATGTTACGCAGCCGGCCTTTTTGATCGGATGGCCTTGCCGGGATTGCGCCCGGCAAGGCCACCCGAACCAGGGATGTTCCCCGCCGCCCGATTCACGCGTGGTGGCTGCGAAAATGCCGCAGCACCTCGACGAAATTTTTCACCAACGGCGAGGACTCGTCCGCCTTCCAGATGGCGTGCAACCGGAATTGCAAATCCGGCCCATTCTCCCGGAACGCCACCGTGGACAACCCGTCACGCGAAATACTGCGAGCCATCGGCACGAGCGAAACCCCCTGCCCCCCCGCCACCATCGCGAGAAACGCCTCCTGGCTCATGACGGCCTTCATAGGCCCGGGCCTGATCATCCGGTCTCGCAGCAACGCCAGGATATGCTCGGCATGGCCGGTGCTTCCGGGCGGCCCCACCGCCAGCAACGGTTCCCCCTCCAGTTCCCGCAACGAAACCCGCCGCCGCCGGGCGAACGGATGCGCATCGCTGACCAGCACCTTGAACGGCGTGTCAACAATTTGAAGATGGTTCAGGCCGACAAGCCTGGGCTCCTCCGGATTGAAAATGAACCCGATCTGAATCCGGCCATCGCGAAGAGCCGTGGTATGCTGCTCGGCAAAGGCGAGTTCTTCCAACGTCACGTCAACATCGGGAAAACGCTCGCGGAACAAGTTCAGGCACGTCGGCAGGAACCCGTAGGAAATCGCGCCGGCATTGCCGATCCGCAACCGCCCCTGACGCCCCTGGCCGGCCTCCCGCGCAGCCGTCACCATCTGCTGCAACTGCTCCAGCAACCGCCTCGCCTCCCTCAGAAAAACCTCGCCGGCGACCGTCAGGCGTACCCGGGTGGTGTCCCGCTCCAGCAGGCGCGTATCGATGTGGCTCTCCAGATCCCTGATCTGCACGCTCAACGTCGGCGCCGAAACATGCAACCGCTCCGCCGCGCGCCGGAAATTCAGTTCCTCGGCCACAGCCACAAAGTATCGGAGATGCCTCAGTTCCATCGTGCCCTTGCTGTTAGCTCCGGGCTAACGGGACGCAAGGAACAAAGTAATTCCGCCACCCCCCCCGGCGATGCTACCGTCCCCCCCCTTTTCCTCCGTCTCTCTCTCTCTTGCAACAATGACGTCCACCATCGACCCCATCCACGACGCCCTCCGCCACCGGGCCTTCAAATGCGCCGGCAAGCACGAACCCCGTTGCCGCACCCTGCTCGCCTTTCTCCACACCTCCGACCGGATCCGCGCCTACCTCAAACACAGCCTCTCGACGCAACAACTCACCGAAACCGGATTCCGCATCCTCGCCACCCTCTTTGCCCACGAAGACGCCCCCCTTTCCCCGACACAGATTTCGAGCCTGGCCTCCATGTGGCCGCCCACCGTCACCGACGTGCTCACCCGGCTGGAAATTTCCGGCCTCATCGTCCGCGAACGCAGCACGACCGACCGCCGCCAGATTCTCACCCGGCTGACGCCCGCCGGCCGCAAACACTACACCTCGGCGGTCGATCACCTCGTCGGCGACATGGTCCGGCTCGCCGAGCCGATCGCCCCGGCCGAGTTCACCGTGCTGCGCACCGCCTGCGACCATCTCGATTCGCGGGTCGCCCAACTGGCGGAGGACGCCCCCGCCCCTCCCCCCCCTCCCGCTCCTCCCGCCCCACCCGCCTCTGCGCCGCCCCGACCGGTTTCAATGAACCTCTGAAAATGTTCAGGGTTTTCCCTGTTTTACCTTCGTTTCCCGTGTTTCCTTCTGTTCAAAAATGAATTCCCGGAACCTCCCTTTATCGAATCCTATGCCACGCCAACACAACTCTCTTGCCACCATCACCACCGCCAGCGCCAGCGCCGCCGCCCTGCTGCTGCTGCCGCTCCTTGCCGCCGGCTGCGGCAAAAAAGCGGACTCCGCCGCCGCGGCCGCCGCTTCCGCGCCCCCCCCCCCCCGCTCGAAGTCGGAGTCGTCACCCTTGAAGGCAAGACCATCTCGCTCACGCGCGAATTGCCCGGACGCGTCGAAGCGCACCGCGTCGCCCAGGTGCGCGCCCGCGTCAACGGCATCGTCCAGAAACGCCTGTTTGTCGAAGGCGCCGACGTGAAGGAAGGCGAACTGCTTTACCGGATCGACCCGGCGCCCTACCAGGCGGTGCTCGACAGCGCGAAAGCCAGCCTCGCCCGCGCCGAAGCCAACCTCAAAACCGCCCGCCTCCAGGCCGGACGCTACAAAGACCTCGTCGCCCTCAACGCCGTAAGCCAACAACAATACGACGACGCCGAGGCCGCCGTCGGCATCCACACCGCGGACGTCGCCGCCGCCCGCGCCGCCATCACCGCGGCGGAGATCAACCTCGGATACACGCAAGTCACCGCCCCCATCGCCGGCCGCATCGGCCTCTCCGACGTCACGGAAGGCGCCTACGTGCAAGCCGCGCAAGCCACCCTCATGGCGACCGTACAACAACTCGACCCCGTTTACGTCAACCTCGTGCAACCCAGCGCCGAACTCTCCCGCATCAAACGCGCCATGGAAAGCGGCGCCTGGAAGCAAGGCGCCACCGCCGCCGACGGCAAGACCGCCGTCCACGTCACCCTGGAGGACGGCGCGGCCTATCCGCACGAAGGCGCGCTCCAGTTTTCCGACGTCACGGTGGACCGCGCCACCGGCAGCGTCACCCTGCGCGCCCTGGTCCCCAACCCGCGCGGCGACCTGCTCCCCGGCATGTTTGTGCGCGCCAGCTTCATCGAAGGCACGCTGCCCGACGCCCTCCTCGTCCCCCAGCAAGCCGTCAGCCGCAACTACCGCGGGCAAGCCACCACCTGGGTCGTCACGCCCGACGGCAAGGCCGTCAACCGCATCATCGGGGCCACCCGCACCTGGGGCGACCAGTGGATTGTCACCGGCGGTCTCGAACCCGGCGACAAGGTGGTTGTCAACAACCTCCAGCGTATCCGTGCCGACATGACCGTGACCACCGTCCCCTGGACGCCGCCCGCCCGGACGCCGGACGCCGCCGCTCCGAAACAGTAGCACCTCCCCCCCCCCCCCGTCACCGCCACCATAACCACCACCACCCTTTCAGCCTTCAGTCTTTTTCACCATGGCCAGATTTTTTATTGACCGCCCGGTATTCGCCTGGGTGCTTGCGATCCTGATAATGGGCGCCGGCCTGCTGGCGATCCGCAACCTGCCCGTATCGCAATATCCGAACATCGCCTCGCCGCAGGTGCGCATCAACGCCCGCTATCCCGGCGCCTCGGCGGAGACGGTCCAGAACACCGTGGCGCAAGTCATCGAACAACAAATCACCGGAGTCGATTACCTGCGGTACATGCAGACCACGTCGGACTCCGACGGCAACGTCTCCATCACCATCACCTTCGAGAACGAAGCCGACCCCGACATCGCGCAAGTGCAGGTCCAGAACCGCCTCCAGTTCGCCCTCCCCCTCCTCCCCCAGGAAGTCCAGAACCTCGGCGTCACCGTCCGCAAATCCGTCCGCAACTTCCTCATCGTTTACGCCTTTTATTCGGAGGACGGCACCCTGGGCAAAGACGACATGGCGGACTACATCTCGGCCAACCTCAAGGAACCCGTATGCCGCATCAAAGGCGTGGGCGACGTCATAGTATTCGGCTCCGAATACGCCATGCGCGTCTGGCTCAACGCCGACCAGATGGCCAACTACAACATCTCGATGGACGAAGTGCAGGCGGCGATACGCGCGCAAAACGCGCAAATCTCCGCCGGCCAGTTTGGCGGCGCCCCCGCCATCCCCGGCCAACGCCTCAACGCCAACATCACCATCCACACCCGCCTCCAGGAACCCGAACAATTCCGCAAAATCCTCCTCCGCGCCAACCCCGACGGCTCGCACGTCACCCTCGGCGACATCGCCCGCGTCGAACTCGCCGGCGAAAACGCCGCCATCGCCTCCTGGTTCAACGGACACGAGAACACCGGCCTCGCCATCCAGCCCGCCACCGGCGCCAACGCCCTCGAAACCGTCCGCCTCCTCAACGAATTCATCGAAACCCAAAAACAATTCTTCCCCCCCGGCATGAACGTGGAGGCCGCGCACGACACCACCCCCTTCGTCCGCCTCTCCATCGAAGAAGTCGTCAAAACCCTCATCGAAGCCATCGTCCTCGTCTTTATCGTCATGTATCTGTTTTTGCAGAACATCCGCGCCACCCTCATCCCCTCGATCGCCGTCCCCGTCGTCCTCCTCGGCACCTTTGCCATGATGGCCGCCTGCGGCTTCACCATCAACACCCTCACCATGTTCGGCATGGTATTGGCCATCGGACTACTCGTGGACGACGCCATTGTTGTAGTTGAAAACGTCGAACGCGTCATGTCCGAAGAAGGCCTCCCCCCCCGCGAAGCCACGCGCAAATCGATGGACCAGATAACTGGCGCCCTCGTCGGCATCGCCCTCGTCCTCTCCGCCGTCTTCCTCCCCATGGCCTTTTTCAAAGGCGCCACCGGCATCATCTACCGCCAGTTCTCGATCACCATCGCCTCCTCGATGGCCCTCTCCGTCTTCGTCGCGATGACCCTCACCCCCGCCCTCTGCGCCGCGATGCTCAAACCCGTCCCCCGCGGCCACCACGAGGAGAAGCGCGGCTTCTTCGGCTGGTTCAACCGCACCTTCAACGGCAGCGTCAACCTCTACGGCGCCGGCGTCCGCCGCGGCATCCGCGGCTGGGGCCGCTCCCTCCTCGTGTACGCCCTCATCGCGGCCACCATGGGCTGGCTCTTCCTGAAATTGCCCACCTCCTTCCTCCCCGAAGAAGACCAGGGCGTCCTCTTCCTCCAGGCCCAGCTACCCGCCGGCTCCACCCAGGAACAAACCGCCGCCGTCCTGCACAACATCAGGGAATACTTTGAGAAAAACGAACCCGCCGCCGTGCAGACCGTCATGACCGTCGCCGGCTTCAGCTTCGGCGGACGCGGCCAGAACGCCGGACTCGGCTTCGTCAAACTCAAACCCTGGGAAGACCGCCCCGGACGCGCCAACCGTGCCGACGCCATAGCCGGACGCGCCATGCGCCACTTCCAGACCATCAAGGAAGCCAACATCTACGCCTTCCCCCCCCCCGCCATCATGGAACTCGGCGTCGCCAACGGCTTCGAATTCCAGCTCATAGACCGCTCCAACCAGGGCCACGAAACCCTCATGAACACCCGCAACCAGCTCCTCGGCCTCGCCGCGCAAGACCCCGACCTGTTTGCCACCCGCCCCAACGGCTTCGACGACGTGCCCGAATACCACTTCCGCATCGACGAAGAAAAAGCCTCCGCCTACGGCCTCTCCCTCCCCGCCATCCACCAGACCCTCGCCGGCACCTGGGGATCGACCTACGTGGACGACTTCACCCGCCACGGCCGCGTCAAACGCGTCTACGTGCAAGCCGACGCCCCCTGGCGCATGGTCCCCGAAGACTTTGAACGCTGGTACGTGCCCGGCCGCGACGGCCACCCCGTCCCCGTCAGCGCCATAGGCCAAGGCGACTGGCAATACGGCTCCCCCCTCCTCGAACGCTTCAACGGCCTCCCCTCCATCGCCCTGCAAGGCTCCGGCGCCCCCGGACGCAGCACCGGCGAAGCCATGAACGCCATGGACCGCCTCATGAAAAAACTCCCCGACGGCTTCGCCTCCGCATGGACGGCCCTCTCCTACGAAGAAAAACTCTCCGGAGCGCAAGCCCCCGCCCTCTACGCCATCTCCCTCGCCGTCGTCTTCCTCTGCCTCGCCGCCCTCTACGAAAGCTGGTCCGTCCCCTTCTCGGTCATGCTCGTCGTCCCCCTCGGCATCTTCGGAGCCGTAGCCGCCGTCTGGCTCCGCGGCCTCCACAACGACATCTACTTCCAGGTCGGCCTCATAACGACCGTCGGCCTCTCCGCCAAGAACGCCATCCTCATCGTCGAATTCGCCAAAAGCGCGCACGACACCGGCCTCGACCTCATCGAAGCCACCGTCCACGCCTGCCGCCAACGCCTCCGCCCCATCCTCATGACCTCGCTCGCCTTCGGCTTCGGCGTCCTCCCCCTCGCCATCTCCAGCGGAGCCGGCTCCGGCTCGCAAAACGCCATCGGCACCAGCGTCCTCGGCGGCATCATCACCGCCACCCTCCTCGCCATCTTCCTCATCCCCGTCTTCTTCATCGTCGTCACCTGGATCTTCCAGGGACGCAAGAGAAAGGCTGAAAGCCCGAAGGCTGAAGGCTGAAAGCTGAAAAAAAAAACACACGCAACACGATCCCACCCATACACAACACCATGACAGCCAGAATTTCAGCCATCAGCCCATCAGCCTTCAACCATTCCATGACGGCGATACTCGCCCTCGCCGTAACCGGCTGCACCCTCGCGCCCCGGTACGAACGACCCGCCGCGCCCATCCCCGCCACATGGCCCACCACCACGGAAACCCCGCGCACCACCACCACGGCGGTGCGCACCACCACGGAAACCCCACGCACCGCCGACATCCCCTGGACCACCCTTTTCGGCGACCCGCGCCTGCGGGCGCTCATCACGACAGGACTCGAAAACAACCGCGACCTGCGCACCGCCCTCCTCCGCGTCGAACAAACCCGCGCCCGCTACCGGATAGAAAGCGCGACCCCCTGGCCCACCCTCAACGCCACCGCCGACGCCACCCGCGGACGCACCCCCGCCGACCTCACCGGCACCGGCCAGGCCCGCACCGCCAGCCAATACCGGGTCGGCGGCGCGCTCGCCACCTGGGAAATCGACCTCTTCGGACGCCTCCGCAACCTCAAGACAGCCGCCCTCGAAACCTGGCTAGCCACCGAAGAAGCCCGCCGCGCCGCGCACCTCGCCTACATCACGACCCTCGCCACCCAATACCTCACCGAACGCTCCGCCGCCGAACAACACACCCTCGCCCACCGCACCCACACCCTCATCCAGGAAACCCACACCCTCATAAAACACCGCTACGACAACGGCGTGGCCAACGAACTCGACCTCCGCACCGTCGAAGCCCAACAAGCCGGCGCCCGCGCCACCCTGGCCGAACACACCCGCAACCACGCCCAGGCCCGCAACGCCCTCGCCTGGCTCCACGGCGCCCCCCTCCCCGAAGACCTCCCCCCCCCCCTCCCCCTGGCCGACCGGAACCACATCCTGACAGACCTCCCCGCCGGCCTCCCCGCCGACCTCCTCCACCGCCGCCCCGACATCCGGCAAGCCGAGCACACCCTCCGCGCCGCCAACGCCAACATAGGAGCCGCCCGCGCCGCCTATTTTCCGACCATCACCCTCACCGCCTTTGGAGGCGCCAGCAGCGCCGCGCTCGACAACCTCTTCAAACCCGGCGCCGGCACCTGGAACTTTGCCCCGCAACTCACCCTCCCCATCTTCACCGCCGGACGCACCCGCGCCACGCTCGACGTCGCCGAAATCCAGAAACGCATAGAAATCGCCACCTATGAAAAAGCCATCCAGACAGCCTTCCGTGAAGTAGCCGACGCCCTTGCCGCCCGCGCCACCTGTGACGAACAACACACCGCGCAACAAGAGCAAGTCACCGCCGGACAAAGCCGCTACGACCTCTCTGAAATCCGGTACAAAGGAGGAGTAACCGATTACCTGACGGTCCTGACCGCGCAACAAGACCTCTATGCTGCGCAGCAGAACCTGATCCGGACGCGCACGCTCCACCTCATCAGCCATATAGATCTGTATAAAGCCCTGGGAGGCGGCTGGGAGCGCCAACAGCCTGGGGAGGAGCATCCAATGAAGAATGGAGAATGAAGAATGGGCCGAACCCGGCGGAAACCGAAGCACCTGCACCTCATTCTGCATTAGCGAAGCGCCACGAGGCCCGGGCATCCAGCCCGTGAGCGTTGCCTCTCGGCTCCGGCGTGGCACGGGCATCCAGCCCGTGGACGGCGCAAAGCGCCGCCTCCCTGCCTCCCCCCCTCCCCCCCCTCCCGTTCCCCCCCCCTCCGGACTCCGGAACACGGGCAAGAAGTCCGAGCCACGATTTTGCTTGTCGCCTGTCCATTTTTTGAGATGCGCCCCATCAGTAAACGTAAGCACAGACACCTTGCGCAGTCCCAGGCATCCCTTCGGCATGCGTAACGTCAGTTATTTTTTTGTGAGACCTTG
>JAISAX010000040.1 GCA_031266495.1 Opitutaceae bacterium | reverse complement strand
CCCTGCCTCCCGCGCGCTGCCTGCCCCGCGTCGCGGGGGGGTGGGGCGGGGCGGGGGGCGCCCCCCCCAGACACGGAGGCGTCAGTCGGCGGATTTGCCGACGTTCAGGGGTGATTTTCCGGGATCGAGTTCGAAGAGTTGCATCGGGTTTACGCCGTGGATGCCGCCTCCGACGATTTTGCCGTCACCACTGACCGTGTTTGCTCCGATTGTGATGTTGCGGCTTTCGGAACCGATCCAGATGGCGCGGCGTCCGCCGCTTTTTTCACCCTCGCCGCCGATGCAATGGATTGTGTTTCCGGTGATGGTGATGTTGCGGTGCCCCGGTTCTCCGGGAAAGTCATTGGGATTCGGATACGTGAGCCAGATGCCGGAACGCACCCACCAGGCGGCGTCCAGGTCTTTGCCGGTGATCGGGTGATCGTTGATGATCGTGTTGCCTGTAATGGAAATGTTCTCGCACGAGAAGAAGAGTGCCACGCCGCCGTTTTTGCTGTTGCGCACGCTGTTGTTGGCGATGACGGAATCCTGCGACCATTCGAGGTCGAGGCCCACGTCTTCGGCTCCGTCCACGATGTTGTTGGCAAAAATTGCCCGCTTTATGCCCGTGCCCCAGATCGCGCCCGCACCGCCGTTTTTCACATGGTTGCCGGTGACGATGATGTCCTCGCTTTTGCGCTCCACCCATTTCATGTCAGGCCTTTTTCCCGTGCGCCAGCAGCCCCAGATTTCGATGCCGTGCAGGCGCGCATCGGCGATGAAGTTGTCCTGGATGGCGACCCGGCTGGAGTAAACGAGATGCGCGGCCATGCCGATTTTCCCGAAACGGTTTCCCCGGATACGGGCGCGGTCCACGTCGCGAAGCATGATGCACACGCGATCAACTCCGGTGAATTCGAGGCGCGCGAGGTCGATGTCCTTTGTCTTCTGCGAGAGGATCAGCCCATCGTCATTAAAAGAACCTTCGGGCACTTTTTCCCCGTCAAATTTCAGATCGGACAACACGACGAAAGAACCGGGGACAAACACGGTCTTGATGTTTTCCGGTTTGATGACGCTTGCGGAACCGATACCGCGAAGCGTTACGGATTCGGGCACAACGAGGCGCTCTTTGATCAACCAGGTGCCCGCGGGGACGTTGATCACCTTGTCGGCGGAAGCCAGCGCCGCGCGGAATGCCGCCGTATCATCGGAGACACCGTCCCCCTTTGCCCCAAAATCGGTGACGGACGCGCACTTGCCCGGAACCGGCGCGATTCCGGCCAGGGTCGCGAGGATCGTGAGGATCGTGAGAATTGCGCGAGTCGCGAGGATCGCGTGAAACAATGCCGTGTTTTTGATCAGGGAAGACCAAGGGGGGATATGCCGCTTTTCCGTTATCATTTTATTTTGGATACGTGTTGGGATTCGGTTTTTTCCAGGGTTTCACGTGGCCGTCGCCGTAGAGGATGTTCATGGACGAGCGTCCCGAGTGATAATAGCCCTCCTCGCGCAAAATATGCCGCTGGCTCACCACATCCGCCGACACCGCCAGATTGCAGGGATTCAGGGGCTGGCCGGAAGCCTGGTAGCTGCCGGCGGCAAAGTCGCCCAGCCAGTAGCTGGTGCTTTGCCTCTGCCACATGGCAAGGTCGGGCGGCCCTTGCGGTCCGGGCTTGGTGGAAGACGGAACGAAGGAGGGACACCAGAACAGTTTCAGATTCCAGTCGCGCGCCTGGGTGTAGTCCGATTTTACATACGGAGCATAATTGTCCATCCAGTCGCGATACCAGAAATTGTCCTGACCGCCGCCCCAAGGTCTGGGCGCCGGGGCAAGATTGCCTTTGTGTTCGTCGGCATAGAGGTGCATGGCCAGGCCGATCTGGCGCATGTTGGACACGCACTGGCTATTCCGGGCGGATTCACGCACGCGACCCGTGACCGGGATCAGGATCGCCGCGAGGATGCCGATGATGGTGATGACCGTCAGGAGTTCGATCAGCGTGAAGGCTCTTTTGCGGGGAATGGACGTTTTCATGGGTTTTCAGAGATCAGTCGGACAACGGTTGTCGGCATTGGTGATTTTTGCGCGGTCTGCCTTTGGCGGGATCAGCGGTGTGAACGGGAGAGATTTTCAGGGTGCCTCTTGTTGCACACGTACACTCCTTTGCCCGGGACGCCGCGAAGGAGGCCTTTCCCGACCAAAACCTTGAGGACGCGGTGAACGGTGGGTTTGCTGATATCGTTGCAGAAATGGGCGATGTCGCGCGCGGTGGGGAGGAGGTCGCCGGGGCCGTATTCGCTGGAGAGCAGCCATGTATGGATAAGGGAATACACCTGCTGGCCGGGCGGGAGACCGGCCAGCATCTCCGGAGTGATGGTGCAAGAGACGCCAGTCCCGGCGGCGGAAATCCGTTCCCGGGCAAATCGTAATGAAGATTCACCACACGCGGAAACGTCGCGCACAGACACGGCGGCGCGACGGATTTTCTTGCGCAATTCGCTATTATTCAGCGAGTTGGGGGGGGGGGGGG
>JAISAX010000038.1 GCA_031266495.1 Opitutaceae bacterium | reverse complement strand
CCTGATCCGGTTCCGGTTCAGGCGAAATTTCGGGTCTCCCATCACTTTCAATTACACCCGTCTCCCGCAAAGCACCAGGATAGGTCCAGCGAAAATCGAGGGGGCGGGGGGGGGGCGCGCCCGGCCGAAACCGCAAGCCGGAACCCGGGTTTGACCGGAGCCGGATGATTCCTCACAAAATTTTCGATGAAGAAGTTTTTGGGCAAAACGCGCCGGCTCGGCGGTCTCCTGGGTTGCGCCGGTCTGGCGCTTTCGGTGATGGTCGCGTCCGGGGTCGGCGAACCGGCGCAAACCTCGCCCGCCGCCGCGGCCGTTCCCGTGGTCGAGACGACTCGCCCCGCCCGCGAATGGGGCGTGGCCATGGGCCTGCGCTACGCCGACGTGCCCTTCGTGGCCGATGACGAGACCGTCGCCGATATCGTCCCTCTGTTTTTTTACGAAGGTGAACGCGTCTTCCTCCGCGGCCTGGAAGGCGGCATCCGCCTGTGGTCCGACGAAAAGGTCGATCTCAACGCCATCGCCCGCTACCGGTTCTTCAACATTCCGAAAGAATATCAGAACGAGATCCGCAGCGACGCGCTCGACATGGGGGCGCAGCTCTCGTTCCGGTTGCGGCCGGACTGGTGGCTGGACACGGAAATCCTGAGCGATGTGGACGGTCATGTGCAGGGCATCGCCCGGCTGCGGACGCGGATCGAGTGGCCGGGCTGGCGTTTCCAGCCGGAGCTGGAACTGCGGGCGAAAACGTCGTCCTTCAACAGCAACTACTACGGCATGGGCGAATTTGACGTGGATGCGGGCATCGACATGCGCGCCCGGCTGAAGATGCGCCGGCACCTCTACAGCAACCTCTACCTGATCGGCTCCGTCGAGGCGTCGATGCTCGACCAGTCGGCCCGCTCCAGTCCGGTGGTGAACGAGCGGTTCGAATGGGAAGCGTTTCTTGGCGTGGGGTTCTTCAATCTCCCGGAAATGTCCGGCGGCAAAACGCCGGCCTCGTCTTCGACTCTCTCGATCCGCCCTTACTGGCGGCTGGCCCAGGGCTTCGGCACCGATGCCACGATCATGGAAGCGATGACGGGCAAGGTCGCCGAGGGCGACAAGAGGATTACGATGACCTCACTCTTTTACGGACACCCGCTGGCAGAGGACGTCATGGGTCTGTCGGTCGATGTGTACCTGACGCCGGGCATCGTGCACCACTACGCGTCGTCCGCGCAGGACGCCGCCACCGAATACGTGCTCGCCGTGAAATTCTACTACACGTTTCCGCTGCCCTGGCGGATGCGCTTCGGCCTTGCCGAAGGCATGTCGTACACCGACTCGATCACGTACTACGAGGAAACCAGCCTGGAAAAGAAAGGCTACCGTACGAGCAACCTGCTCAACTACCTGGATCTCTCGCTCGACCTGAATATCGGCGATGTAGTCCGGAAAAAAATACTCAAGGACTGGTGGCTGGGCGTGGGGATTCATCACCGCTCGGGCATCTTCGAGACGTCGTCGATGTTCGGCCGCATCAAGGGCGGCAGCAATTTCACCAACATCTACATCCAGTGGTCGCCCTGAGGACGGCCGCCGGACGGTCCCGGAAAGCCCGGCGACGCTTCGCGTCGTCGCAGCGGTCTGGAGACCGCCGCTCCAGCCGCTCCTGCTTCCGCCTGCGTACCATCAAATGGTGTTTCGCGGACGCCGTTTCCGCAGGGGTGCCTCTACAAAAAACGACGTCCGCGCGACTTCAGCCGACAAAATGGGAAACGCCTTCCGGTTTCCTGTTGTACGGACGGGGGACGGCGGATGATAACTTGCGGGCACATGACAACGTTCAAAACACTCATCGGTCTTTGTCTGGTCACGGCTAGTGCCGTCGGTTTTTCATCGTACACGGTCGGCTGCTCGCACGCGGCCTCCGGTCCCGTCGAGGCGGTATATCGCTCCGGACAGGGGGCATTGCTGGCCGCCCGTTTCGACCGGGGCGGAGACCGGGTGACGGTGCGCCTGCCGGATGGGAAAACGTGGGTGCTGCCGCGTGCGCGTTCGGCTTCCGGAGCCCGCTATGCCGCCGGAGAAGTCGAGTTCTGGGAACACCAGGGCCGCGCCACGCTCGCCATCAAGTCGGAGACGGTTTTCGAAGGCGAAAGCATGACTCCGCCGCAAGACGAGTAACACCAAAGCCTCAAACTTTCAGATTTTTACACAAAAATCGCAAAGAGCGCAAAGGATTGCCAGCTACCACCTTCGCGTCCTTTGCGATTTTTGTGTAAGGCACAGTAAGGAAATAAACAGCATTCAGGACACGGATATAACGCCGGACGCCAGCAAGGTGACGCTGCTTCCTGTCAGCCGGGAAGGGCCAAGGCCGACAAAAGTTCGGCGAAGGACTCCGCTTCGGACTTGCCGGCCGTGTCGATGACGATGCGGTCTCTCGTCCAGCGATGATACTCGCGGTTTTCGACTTCCGTCCACGTCGGGAGCCTGAGGCCGGGGACGGTGGAGTGGCGGGTTTCGACCCGACGGCGGTGTTCGGCTTTGTCAGAACAAAGCACCTCGATGTTCACGAACCGGCAGCCGTTGTCCCGGGCCACCTGTTCCCATTCCGCGCGGGTCAGCTCGATCGGGTTGCACGAATCGGCCACCACGCTGACGCCCAGCCGAAGGTTGTCCTGCGCGATCCGATACGAGAGACGATAGCCTTCGCCCTGCACCTCGAAGGCGCACAGGTCCCGGATCGTCTGTTCGACGGTGTCGATCCGCAGGTACGCCGCGCCCGGCTTGCGAGCCAGTTGCTGCGCGAGGGTGGTTTTGCCGGCACCCGGCAGGCCGGAGAAAATGTAAAGGGTCGGTGTCGCGGTCACAGGAGAACGGGTTTGCAGATATTCCGCTCCGCGACGACTTTTTCTTCGGCCTGCCGCCTCGTCGTGTTATGACAGCCGCCGCAACCCTCACGACCATGACAAACGAGCGACTGGCAGGATTCAGACAACAAAAAATCGATACCGGCGAAGCGGTCATCAACACCTTCGTGCGCGGCAGCGGCGAACCCTTGCTGATGCTGCACGGTTATCCGCAAACCCATCTGATGTGGCACAAGGTCGCCCCCGTCCTGGCCGAAAACTACACGGTCGTCCTGACCGACCTGCGCGGATACGGCGACAGTTCCTGTCCGCCGGACGGCGAGAACCATCTCGGCTACAGCAAGCGAGCCATGGCGCGGGATCAGGTCGAGGTGATGCGCCGGCTGGGGTTCGACCGCTTTTACCTGGCGGGACACGATCGGGGCGCGCGGGTGTGCCATCAACTGCTTCTGGATTATCCCGAAGCCGTGCGGCGGGCGGCCCTGCTGGATATCATCCCCACATCGGAGATGTATGCGCGCACGGACCAGGAATTCGCCTCGATCTACTATCACTGGTTTTTCCTGATCCTGCCCGACGACCTGCCGGAGAGGCTGCTCGCGGGCGCTCCCGAGGCCTGGGTTCGCCGGGCCGTCGGCAGCCTGGGTTCGCGGGGAGGCGGCGACACCTTTCCCGAAGACGTGATGGCGCGCTACGTCGAAAAATTTTCCAACCCCGCCGTCATTCACGCCACCTGCGAAGACTACCGCGCCGGAGCGATGGTGGACCTCGAACACCTCGCGGCCGCCAAGGCCGAAGGGCGGAAGATACCCGTGCCCCTGCTCGTACTGTGGGCCGCGCCGTACCTGCGCAAGCTCGACGTATTGGGAATCTGGCGACAACATGCCGAACACGTCACCGGTCACGCTGTCCCCGGCTGCGGTCATTTCATCGCCGAAGAAGCGCCGGAGGAAACCCTCCGGACGCTCCGCAGCTTCTTCGAAGATGAAGGTTGAGGGCCGCCAGTCCGTAGTTCGGAAGGACACCCCTTGGGTGTAATTGAAAGTGGAGGGGAAAGGGGGAAGCGCTGAAAAAGAATCAACCACGGAGACCTGGAGCGGCGGAGCCGCAACCAAAGCAGACGAACCAACCGCGAATGGATGCGAATGAACGCGTACCGAGCGAAGCGACAGTCTGACATAAAACCAAAGCCTGCGGATTCATTGTTTTATCAGGTTCGTCGACGTTTTCGGAGGAAACAGAGGAGGGATGGTATTGGCCATCGGCGCGGGAGCGCCTGGGACCGCCGGCATCTTGCCGGCCCCGGCGGAGTGGCTGCCTGTGGCAGCCTGTCGATCCAGCCGTTCCAGCCGATCCAGCTGATGCCACTCCACTGCGTGCCGGCAAGATGCCGGCGGTCCCAGGCGCTCCCGCGCCACACTCCTTCACATCCCCCCCCCCGCAGGCACGTTTGTGAATTGCCCCGAGTGTCACGGCCCGGTTGCATGAAAACAATTTTGTCTGTGTCCGCACCGGAATGATCATCAGAATATCAGGGCTGAAAGGAAACACATGGGGAACCCGGCGACTCTACTTCGTCGTGCGCGCCTTTCTTTTCGAGGATGGCCGGGAATATTTTTACGACTACCGCATCGGACACGGTTATTTGCTGATCACCGACGATGCAGGCATGCCCCTGCGTTCATATTCATGGCACCCGCACGAATGGCCCCGATCACGGAATCGAAAGGCCGTCGGCCTGTACAAGATTCGTGAATACATCGAATCGGGCCTTGATGCCAACCTTGCCCGCAGAGGCCGCGTGTGGGAGAACGACCCCGCCGACCTGGAGACGCTCGAAGCCAGGAGCTACCGGATACCGGTCTCCTGCGAGATCGACGACATCCGTCGGCTGGAGAACTACATCCGGGCGTGGATCAGGGCCAACCGCGTGGGTTACGAGGCGGGACAGCGGGAGTGGGTTCCCGGCGCGCACAACCAGATCAGCCGTTCGGAACTACGGAAAAACCCGGCCGGCGACGCGACAGCCTATTGGGTGTACGGACAAAACTGTTTCTGGTGGGCTGGCACCATGTTGACGGATATCGGCCTGTCGCTGCCCGTGAACCAGGTCGCCCTGTTCAATCTGGGCATCGGGATAACCCGGCGGTTTTTCGACAATGCGCGGGTCATGGTCGGGTTGAACAAAAACCGGTTCGTGCGCCGGATCATCGGCCAGGGCGGGGCCAACCACCCCGGCACGGACCTGATCGTCGATCCGGCCCGGCAACAGGTGCTGATGCCCGCCGGGTATTCGGAAGACATCAAGCCGGACCCCCAGGCGTGGGCGTGAATGCTCCGCTTGCCCGATCACCGGAAGCCCCTTGCCTCTGAGAGAAAGGAAGGGCGTGAGGGAACTTCAAAAAAACGTTCTTCGGGAGGCAAGCTGAGCCGTGATCCAGTCAGGATCACGGCGGGCATGAAAAATCCCGACCACAAGCCAGAAGTTTTCCAACTCGGTGTAGTAGAGCAGACAGGTTCCGCTATCCACCTCGGGCGCACCGCGTCACCTGGAGGGCTTGATGCCGGCACCGGCCCGCGCCAACCCGCGCTGCACTTGCGAGCTTGTCATAGACCCTTCGTGAAAAGGGAACCTTCCGCGCACTTGCGATGCCCGGACGACGGACCTTCCGGCCGGGGAAAATCACATCCGACGCAGACCATGCGACGCATATGCCCCGCACCGGGCTTTTCACCGGCCGCGCTCGCACTTGCGAGTTTTCACATTGCTCCATACTGAACCCCGAGGCATCCGCCAATGCCT
Organism: Opitutaceae bacterium; assembly: GCA_031266495.1. The sequence goes on along the minus strand of JAISAX010000038.1, from coordinate 5,234 downwards.
GAACAGAACACCCCTACTTCACCCTCCATCGTCCCCGAAAGGAATTACTTCGGCTCAGGCACCTCCCTGAAATTTTCAAATGAAAATGAAAACATGCTGTTTTATAGTTTAATACGGTTCCAAGCCTATCGTGGGTGACTATTGTTCTACCATACAGCCAGTTATTTCCCCGGTTTTTCGTAAGCGCTATTTTGGCGCCCAATGGTCCGTAAGCGTTTGAACATTTTTGGGAAACAGGCGGACGTGACCGTCAAAAAACGCGATGGCCATCTTGCTCGTCCCGTAGTCCTCGAAGCGTGGCAAATTGGATTCAGTCGCCCAAAGATAAGTGAGGCTTACCGAATACGGAGTGCCGCTTGTGGCGAGGAAATCGAGGGAGACGGGTGCGAGCATTCCCGTCTGCGAAGGCGCGGGGATGTCGGACATGCGCCACCAGGCCTGCCATGCGTTGCTGTTGGCTTTGTAAGTCGGCCCCTTGAAGTATCCGGGTTTTGTGGCGTGCTGATTGGCGACGCAGTATTCCGGACTGGCGAGGGCGGCCACGGAGATCGCGACAGGCGGATAACAATCAGGCGACGGTCCGTCCAGATAGTGCGCCACACCGCCCTGCGGCGTTTCCAAAGCCGCTGGAACAGCCCAATCCTTCTTGGTCGAGTCGTCTGCTTTGGGAGTGCCTCCCGGGTTGTATTTGCGGACGAGCCGTCCCTGTTTGTCTTCACTCGTCCACATCAGGAACGCGGCGGCAACCTGGCGGAGATTTGCGCTGCAACGGGTCTGCCGGGCCGCCTTGCGGACACTCAGAGACACCGGAACAAGAATAGCCGCGAGGATGCCAATGATGGCAATGACCGTCAGCAATTCGATGAGGGTGAAGGCGGCGCCACGCGAGTATCCATATGAATACTCCGCCGAAGTCTCCGCTTCGCTCCGCCTCCGGCGGAGGGTAATGCTTTTATTCTTCATCATGGTTATTTGGGTTCAGGGTTTCAGTGCGAGCGGGGGGGGGGGGGGAGGGGGGGCAACCTGCCGCGCAAATACTTTCGATGCGCAATTCCGCCTCCAGGGGAGCTTCCGAGAAATCAGGTAATATTTTGAGAGTGTGCTCCCCGTCTGAAAGCGTGGATGAGAGGACTGTCCAGGCGAAGAGATTTCCGGAGGCGGAAAATCGCCGGGTATCAATGTTCCAAAGACAGGCATCCGCTGTTTTTGATCCAGGCCGGGATAACGGACGTCCGTCGATCCAGACCCGGAAAGGGGGCGTGGAGCGATTTCGTTCGCCGAACAGTGCAACAAAGGAGCCCCGGAACGGAACCTCCAGCGGCTCGACGGAAGCCGATGCATCCCTCAGTGAAGCGCAGGCGACATCTCCCATCCAGCGACTGGACAGGCCGTCAAACCACATGGATATGCGCCAGGTTTTCTCCCGGCGCCATCCGGATGGAAGCGTTTTTTCTGTGTTCGTAAGAACATGACGGGAAAACTGAGCAAAGCGATCCTTGTAAACAGGAGCCGAAGGCATCCGGACGCGCGCCTGCGAACTGACGGTTGCCAGCCATGTCTCGCGAATGGCATCGAAAAACAAACCGTAACCAGCGTCCCCCGGATGTGTTTTGTCGCCACCGATCGGATATAATTCCTCCGGACGAAGATTCCTTTCGATGATCGCGTTACGGACGCGGGATCGTGTATCCACAGGCTGAATTCCGTAAGCGGATAAAAGGCCAAGATGCTCCCGATAACGTCCTGACAGGGGGGTGTCGGCGTCTGTTGCGAGTTCGTGGTGGGCGCACATGAGGACGGGAACGACAGCGGAGCCGGAGGAGAGAATTTCACGCAGGAGCCGTTCGTAGGTGGACAGGCGGATGTCGTCGGCAGGCGAACCATCGAGCCGCCCGTCATTGAGAGTGAAGTCCAGAAAAACCACGTCAGGTTTGTGGGCGAGGACGTCCCGTTTGAGCCGGAACAGGGCGAGGTCGGAGCCGGTCCCGCCGATTGCCGCATCGTGAAAGGTGAACGGCGTTTTCGGGTGGGTGTCGCGCAGCCATTGCATCATGAGTCCGCGCCAACTGGTCCGGTTCGGGTCGCTCGCGTTCGCACCCCAGGTCAGCGAGCCGCCCAGAAAAACGATGGACAGCGATTCGTGTTTTTCGGCGCGGGCGGCGACATCCGCCAGCGCGGCCAGGCGAGCCCCTCCCCCCCCCTCCGGTTCCGCGACGGACAACCCGGCTACGCCAAATGCCGGCGGGAGGACAAGCGAGAGTTGGAAAATGGATACGAACCGGATCATGGCATTCCGAGTTTTGAGCGAGTGGGGATGTGGCGGGGCAGGAGGCGGGCGAGGGCGAGCCATGCGTTGGCGATGCCGGTGGTCCAGTATTCGCAGCACGACCAGTCGGCGAAACCACCGGTGTCGAAAAACGGCTCGTCGGCAGCGTCGCCGCGCGGCCCGAGCATGAGGCCGCCGGGCATAAAACCGAAGGCACGACTGTGGGGCGTGAGATTATTGTAGCCGAAGCCGCTCAGCATCGAAACGTCGGCGGGGTTGTTGCCCAGCAACCAGTATAGCTGGTCAAACGCGGCGGCGCGGCACTCCGGCAAATCAAAAACCCCGGCACAAAGCGCGAGGGCGTGCGCCCAGCTTGTCCAGTGACCGGCCAGCCCGTGGTTCACCTTTTGCGGGGAGTTAGCGGGCATGAAGAAGCGAAACCACGCGTTATCCTTCCATTGCCGGTAATGGTCGCCCGGCGTTGCAGGATGCGGGAACGCGCCGTAGGGCACGATGCCGAAGGGGCTCATCCGCCGCAGCGGTTCCACGTAGTTTTCGATACAGCGGCGGACGGTGTCGCGCACCTCGTTTTTGCGCGGATGGCCGGGCAGCGCGGCGGCGAAGGCGGCAAGGGCGATCAGGGGCTGGGCGGAATGAAGGATGCCCCGGTAATAATCGGCTTTCCGCGCACCCATGAACCAGAATCCGGTGGACGGTGAGCGCAGTTCCAGCAGCCGTTCGAGCGCGACATCCACCTCGCCCGCGACGGCGGGACCGGAGCCAGGCGCGTCGGTGAGGAGGGCGAGCGCGGCGAGCAGACGCCAGGCGCGCACGGATGTCCAGGTGTGAAAATCGTCATTCACCCGAACCGGGTCTTGCATGAAACGCCACGCGGCGGTGGCGGCCTCGCGCATTTGCCGGGCGAGGCTCGGGTCGTGTTCCTCGATCAGCGGGACGGCCGCGAGGAGGATGTGGATGTTGGTGTATTGGACGATTGGATTGTAGCGATCGCGGACGATTCGCTCGTCGTCGCTGCCGGGAATGTTGTCGGTGAAACGGTTGTCGGCGTTGTCCGCGCAGCAGCCGGCGTGGTTCTCATACCACCATGTCATGCCTTGCCGGGTGCGGGCGTCGCCGCCTCCGCCGACGTCCTCGTAAATCATGCCGGTCGCCGGGTCCTGCATCTTGAGGATGAAGCGGACGCCCCAGGCGAGTTCGGCGAGGAGGTCGTCGTTCCAGGGCGCCTCGCCCCAGTGGTTGCGGCGGAGGGTGCCGGGCTGTTCGTGCCGGTGGGCGGCCAGGGCCAGGGCGGGCAGCACGCAGTGCACCATCCATTTTCGCGTGTCGCCGGCATCGTGCCAGCCGCCCGTCGCATCAATCTGCCTGCCGGTCGAACGAAGGATACCGTCGTCGAGGTGGCACGGGCCGCGCCAGTCGTTCTCGAAAGGGCCGCAGCGATTGCCGTGAAGATAGTCGAGGAACATGCGCGGCAATTCGGAGAACACGCCATCGCCAATGGTGAAAACGCGCGAGCGCCCCGCTCCGCCGGGCAGCACGACGCGATAGACGCCGGGCTTTTCCCACGCGGAGAAATCCCCGGTGTATCCGAAACCCCATTGCGAGCTCGCCTTTTCCAGCGGGCCGGTGAAGACGGTTTCCCAGTTCTCGAACTCGCCCAGCGCCTCGGAGGCGTTCCGGATCATGTCCTGCAATTCGAAGGTTTGCGCTCCCGGGGGGAGGGGGGACTTGAACACGGCACGTTTGCCGCTCCGGCAGAGAAAACCGGCGTGATTGAGACGGATATCGGGAAACGGCGGGATTTTTTCAGGCATGGGAGGGAGAGGTCAGCCGTATCCTGCCTTGTTGTCGATCCTGAGAGGAATCGAAGGATGCCAAGTGGCAAGGAAGGTGTGCAAAAGCTGGGGGGCTGGTCCGAGTGTTTCCCGAAGGTCACGAGCAATCTGGCTCGCCATTTCCACGGCGGAAAAATGAACGACATCCACACGCGCGTCGCGATGTGCAAACCAGGGAACACGAATCAGCCCGCGACAGAAAGCCACGCGAGTCATGTGTATGATTTCTTCCAGCGCGGAGGGGTTTTCGTTGCAGAAAGAATCCGCGCCCTCCTGATCCAGAAAAGCGACTGCGGGAGGGGGGGCATCTCCCCGAACGGCGGTGGCCACGGCATCGCGCAAGGCCCGTCCATTCTCCGAAAAAAAGTAAACCTCGATGCCACAGATTTCCATGGCACGGACAAACGAGTGCCCGGCGTTTTTCGAGGAGGGAGCGAGGCCCGGCGCGAGCACGCGAGTGATGCCGTCCTGCCTCCAGGTCTCGGCCATTTTCAGGTAGGCCGTCTGCCAGTTCTGGAGGTAGCCGGGAAGAGGAATATTGAGCCGGTTGTCGTCCGACTGGACCGTGATTTGCCGGATGCCCCGGTCTTTGAGGGAATACAGGGTGTTGAGCGCCTTCGGAGGCGGCGTGTGCCAAAACACATAATCGAAATCATGATCAAGCAGACGCCGGGTGAAATCAGGACTGGCGACTTCCTCTCGCTCAAAAAAGACGAGGGAGGCGACAAAACCTTGCTGCCGCAGGCGGTTTTCGAGTTCCGCATGGAAACTGCGTGAATGGGCGGAAACCGCCAGCGTCCGTTGCCACACCGGGAGGCCTACGATGGCCCGAACCTGTTTACGGGGAGAAATTTCTTTACCAACCAGCAGGGTTCGCGAACCCCGGCAACGATTGAGCAATCCTTCCCGTTCCAACGTCCCGTAAACGAGCGAGACAGAATGCAGGGGCAGGTCAAAATGCTCCACGACCTCTCGCATCGAATAAAAGGACTGGTGTGTGTCTGTCTGGAATTTCAGCGAGATATCGCGAAGTTGTTTTGTGAGTACCGATTGTTTGCTGACCTTGTCTTTTCCGTCGCCAACATTGCTCAGCAGATCTGAAAGCGGAGGCAGGT
>JAISAX010000503.1 GCA_031266495.1 Opitutaceae bacterium | reverse complement strand
ATCACATCCTGGGGCTGGAGAAGGTCCCAAGGGTTCGGCTGTTCGCCGATTAAAGTGGTACGCGAGCTGGGTTCAGAACGTCGTGAGACAGTTCGGTCCTCTATCCGCTGTGGGCGTTTATGATTTGAGGGGTTCATTCTCTAGTACGAGAGGACCGAGAATGACGAACCTCTGGTGTTCCGGTTATCGCGTCAGCGGTAGCGCCGGGTAGCTATGTTCGGAAGGGATAAGCGCTGAAAGCATCTAAGCGCCAAGCCCATCCCAAGATAAGATCACAATCCGGCCTTCGGGCCGGTGCAAGGTCCGGGGAGACCACCCGGTTGATAGGACAGAAATGTAAGCGTGGTAACACGTTCAGTTTACTGTTACTAATTGCCTTGTCCGTTTATGCAAACCTCTGGTGTTCCCAGGCGTTTATTTAACCTCCTTACACGTACATTTGTAAGCAGAACAGACTTTGTCCATTTCTCCCTCACCGGAGATCGATTTCCTGGTAATTATATGCCGGGGGTTCCACCCGTTCCCATCCCGAACACGGCCGTTAAGCCCCGAGCAGCCAATGGTAGTGAGGCGTCAGGCCCTGCGAGAGTAGGTTGTTGCCAGGTTTATGACCCGGATGCTGCAAAACAGCATCCGGGTCTTTTTTTTAAAACTGATATTACGCGAGAGTTGGTTTGTTGGGTAAACGTGCAACCTAAGCATGTTGACATTGGATTTTTTTTGGGGGGGAGGGTAGCTGCCTCCGTGCCGCCTGTCGCGCCGCATCCCCACCCCCCCCCCCCCCCCCTGAGGTTGCGTTGGTCGTTGGAGCGGAGCGTGCGTCGTAATGTTAGATTAACTACGTGAAGGGATAAGAAGGAATGTTACTTTTAACGGGGGAAGGGAAACGGCTTGTCAGGGGAGGGAGAGGGATCCTTTAAAACGTGTTTAAAATTAAATCAAATGGGATAAATGCATAACTTATTGCTATACATGACAATATTTTCAGCTGAAAATATACATTTTCTTGATATTTTTCCAGACAAAATCATGATTTCCGAATTATGCATAAGGCTTATCCAAGTGATATAAGTATCGACCAATTCAATTTGATCCGGGGACTTTTGGGAAATTCCCGGAAGAAAACACGTCCGAGGGAAGTCGACTTATATGATATATTCTGTGCTATACTCTACATTTTAAAGTCAGGTTGCCAGTGGCGAATGAGACCGCTAATCCTCGCTAATTTTCGCTAATCCGATCCTGTCCCTGACTCCGCCGTGCCATAGGGAAATCATACGCAAAAAAACAACTCTTATGGTTAATAGCACTGGCTTTTTTGCGGACTAGTGCCGCAAAAAGCCAGTGAACTCTGTGTCGGCTCTCTGTGATCTCTGTGTCAAAATTGAACAGGTTATTTTTGTACGGTTCCTTGGCTACCGCTTTCCGGGTCAGCGGATTTCCACGGAAGCGGATTCGCGGCCGTACCAGTCAACGGCGGTGGCGTAGAGTTTTTGTTTGCCGTCTTTCAGTGCGGAAACGGCGGCGGGCGCGAGCGTCAGGTCGGCTTCACGAAGGGCGGTCGGGAAAGTTTTGGGCAGTTGCCGGAAGACTTTTTCGTAAAGATAGCCTTGCGGACTGCCGAAAGCTTTTTGTCCCCAGTTATCGCGTCCGGCTGCGGCCATCTTCCGAACGGCAAGCCAGGGGTCGAGTTCGTGGATTTTTGCTTCACCGCGACTGATGATACCGGCGATTTTTTGAGAACCGGAATCTGCCGGCGAATCCGAAATGTGGATACGTATGGAATTTTGACGTTCGGGCCAGATAACGCAACGAAGGGTGGCGGGCGAGGGGCGTTCGAGTGAGGGGGGGGGGAGGGTCGGGTCGATGCGCGGTTCGACGTAGCGAGTGTAGTCAACGATGTTGGGCCAATAGGCCGGCTTGCTCGGAGAGGCGTCGGTATCGTTTTGTTTCCAGAGGCCATCGGGGCGGATGACGGTTTCGAGCATGTAGCGGAAAGCGGATTCTATGGAGGAGTCGATTTGCCGCTGGAGGTCGGCATCGACAAAACGGCGGGCGATGCGAAGCAGGCGGGTGGCGTTCATCGAACTGCCAAGCTGGCAGCGGTTTTTGTAGCCGTCGGGCGTATCCGTCCAGTTGTAGGCCGGATACGACCATGCGGCGGGGCGTCCGTCGCGTGTGGACTGGAGTTTGCGGGTGGGGCGCACCATGTGTTCGGCCGGGGGCCGGGTGTTGGCGATGCAGCGGGCGGGGTCGGGACGGGGGGAGGAGTCGGTTCGCTCGATGCCGAGGGCGAAGAGCATGTCCACGAAGTGGAAGGTTACACTCATGCTTTTGGGGATGGATGCGGTGCCCCAGTAGCCGGTTTCGGGATCCTGGTCGGCAAGGATGAGCCGACCGACTTCCTCAAGCCAGCCGGCTTCCATCGGAGGGAGGACGTTGTTGCGTTTGGCGAAGTTGTAACGGGAGGGGAAATACATGATGCCGTGGTTCATCTGGTCGAGGTCCGTCTTGACGCTTTCGCGGTAATAGCGGCGAAGTCCGTCGAGGGTCGTCAGGTCGTAGGGCTGGCCAATGACGGCGGCGGCGGAGCCGCGCAGGAAATTCCACACATGCGCGGAGGCGGGCGGCTTGGCAATAAGGTGAAAGTTGATCGGTTCATGCCAAGGGAACGCCGCGAGGCTGCCGGTTTCGGGATCCTGTTTTTCGTTTTGCGAACAGGTGTTTTGCTCGCCGACAATTTCGTGGGAAAAGCGCGCAAACAGGGCAGTCTCACCGTTGAGGTTCTCGATCTGGACGTGGAGCCGGGCGGCGGAGGAGGGAATCTGCACGTCGAGGTAGTATCCGTGCCAGGGATATGTCCCGATGGCTCCATTGTGAGTGATGATCTTGCTGAGTTGTTTGCCCTTGGCGTTCTTGACAATGGCGAGAAGCTGGGGGGCGTCGTGGTAACTGTTGGGGGTAGGATTGCGCCCGATGTTTTCGCCGCGCATCCAATAAAAAATGCGAAGGGTTTTGCCACGCAACGCGGCAAATTCGCCGGAGTCGAAGGGGAACGCGTCGGAGGTGAAGGTCTGGCCGCGGGCGACGGTCCAGACCGGTATTTTTTTTGCCGGGGAAACGGGGTCGGGGATGTCGGCGAAGGTCGGCGGTGGAGCCTTGGGAAAGGCGAGTGCCACGGGTTTTGCCCAAAAATCCGCGATGCCGTGCCGATAACTGCGCCAGAGTTCGGTGGGGCGTCCCTCTTTGCGTCGAGCGGGATCGGTGCGCCAGGGGGCGGATTCGGTGGTCGCAGGTTGAGCGATGATTGTCGTGAAGGTCACGAATCCTGCGAGACAGGCGAGACAGGCGAGACAAGCGTGGCGAAGCATGGTCGGGTAGCGGTGGTTCATCGGGAAATAAAAAAACGTAGTGCGGTGTTTTAGCCCGCACTGCATGTGTGTGTGTGGGGGGGGGGGGGGGAACGATCTGATCTGGACGTTGATGTTTGGGCTAAAGCGCCGAACTACGATGAGCGGCGGCGACGCAACGTAGCAACAGCGACCAACGCAGCGAGTCCGGCCAACGCGGTGCAGGTAGCAGGTTCCGGGATGGCAGCAGCGGCATAGGTGACGCTGAGCGTGGTGGGATTCGTGTAGGTGGTGCTTTCTCTGGAAGCAAAATTGAGTGTCGCGTCCGTGCTCGAACGAAGAATGAAGGTGACGTTATCAACGCCGTTGAGGCGGAAAGTTTCGAGGAAGTCTTTCAGCGCCGTGCCGGTGATCGAAAATTGCGTGCCTCCAGCAGGAGACGTTTGGAGCGGCACCTGAAAAGTTCCCAGCAATGTAACGATGGCGGGAACAGCGTTGCTGCTGGAGGCTTTCCACGGTGCGTTGTTGTTGGTGAGGCCGACAATTTCTTCAGCAGGATTGCTGGCCTCGATCCAGTCGAGACCGAGGTTTCCATCCGGAGCGTCGTAATTGTAATTCAGACCAAATACGCTGACCGTAGAATAGTCGGCGGTGACGTTGTTCAATGCGCGACTGGCAAAGGTGAAGGTCAGTGTGGCATCTGAAACGGGGTCGTCAGCAAAGCCATCGAGGTCGAAGCGGACATAGGCGAGGCGATGCGCGGAGTTGTGTTGCGTATTACGGGTCTGGATGGTTGTGACGGTTCCGTAATTGATGTCACCATTGGCACCGCTGCTGCCGTTCATGACATAGGTGTCCGCAGCAGGCGTGTAGTTTTTGGCGTGCGCCGATGCGGCGGACAGGAATGCGCAGGCGGCGAGCACGGCAACAGATTTTACGAGAGCGGAACAGGTGTTCGTTTTCATGTTGGATGGAGGGTTGATGGTTGGTCGGTTAGGTCAGACGAGTGGTGAGTTTTGATCTTCCGGGTTCGGTTTTTGTCAGGGAGGAGGGGGGGGGGGGGGAGATGCCGGGAAATGTTCAGTCTTTCAGTGTATCCCAGATTCGCCCGACATTGCTGACGACACTCTGGCGCGGGCGGGTGGCGGCGTGGCCGTCCCAGAACACGAGATTAATCTTGTCGTTGTGCCGGAACGCCGCGGTCTGGGCGATTTTTGCTGTATCCGGTTTATAATTACCCGCGTTCGAACTATTGATCTGGTAGTCAAGCGCGTCGGCGAAGGCGAAGGTCTGGCCGGGACGCGCAACCTCGTTTTGACTGACGCCGTGCGCCTTGTGCTCGCCGGAGAGATTTGTGAAGTTGTAGCCGTAGGAGGTATGATCGGCGTGGGGGATTCGGTCCGGGCAGCGCATGGAGTCGGGGAGCTTGTTGGCGCTGGTTTTGTTGCTTCCGAGGTATTTGAGGAAGTCGGTTGTGTCGTGCCACTTGCCTGTGTTGTCGTCCAGCCGGACGCGCACGAAACGATCCTTGTTGTTCAAGGCATACAGGATGTTCGCCATCTGGAGCTGGCGAAGGTTGGAGAGGCAGCGGGTCTGCCGGGCCTTGGCGCGGACGTTGCCGAGGGTTACCAGGATGATTGCCGCGAGGACGCCAATGATGGCGATGACGGCGAGAAGTTCGATCAGCGTGAAGGCGCGGATTCCGGAAGGTGACGGGCAACGAAGGTCTTCATATGAAGACCTTGCCGGAGACAGAGCTGCGCTCTGTCTCCGGCAAGTAAAAGCTCCTTGTCGCCTGATGCCGGTTTCGGGAAAGGCGGCGGCAGAGATTTCAAGGCGGGAAGTCTTCATGGGGGAAACGTGTGTGGAAAGTTACGGAGGCAATAAATGGCGGGAAGAAATGTCAGGTCAATAAAAATTTTATCAATCAGGAAATTTTTTCTGAATTCCAGTGCCGGAAAGATATGCCATCAGCGCGGAAACAGAGTGTGGCAATCCCCGGTAATAAAAATTTTATCACTTTTATCATGATCATTCCTTCCGCTACGTTTTCGCCCATGTCGTCCGACAAGCCACGAGCCTCTTCATTGCCAGCCGTCACCTCATTCGCATCTGTCGCCGGGGAGAAAAAGGGGAGGGATGCGGCAAGGCCCGTGATCCTTGGCGAAATCGCTCGTGTGGCGGGCGTATCCGTTTCCGCGGTGTCCTCGTTTCTCAACAACCGCAACTACGGCATCCGCGTGAGCGAGGGCACGCAGCAGCGGATCGTCGCGGCGTGCCGGAAACTCGGATACCAGCCGAAAAGCCAGGCGGCGCGAGCCCGCATCTATCCGCAGCTCGGGGCCGTGTGTTTTATGGTCAACAATCGTATGCCGGATGGCGCGCAAAACCATTACTTCGGACGGATGCTCTCCGGCATCATGGGCGCGATGAAGCAGAGCGAGCAACAGGTGACGTATGCGTTGTACGATCCGGATACGGACTACGTGAGGCATCCGGAGCGGTTGCCTCTGCCGTTGCGGGACGAGAGCGCGAGCAAGTTTGTCGTGGCCAGTCCGCCGAATCCGTCACTCGTGCAGCATCTGCTGGCGAGCGGGCGGCCGTTTGTGTATCTCGGGCAGCATCTGGAGATGCCCGGTTTCCCGAGCATTTGCCCGGACTACGCGGAGGCTTCGCGTCTGGCGGTGCATCATCTGTACGGGTTGGGGCACCGGAATATCGCGTTCATCACGGGGCCGTTCGGCAGCACGCTCTACAACCAGACGGAGATCGGGCGCGGTTTCGCTCAGGGGATGCGCGAGGCGGGGCTGTCCTTGCTGCCGCATCTGTTGTGTCATGGAAATCTGGCGACAGCGGATGTGACGGCGGCGGTGGATTATTGCATGGCGCAGGAGCAGGCGGTACGACCGACGGCGCTGTTCTGTTTTCACGACACGGCGGCGATCTGCGCGGCGGGGCGGTTGCAGGCACGGGGGATCCGGGTGCCGGAAGAGGTGAGCGTAATGGGCCTCAATGACGAAGTCGGCGCGGCGACGAGCCACCCGGCGATAACGACCATCCATTTTCCGCTGGAGGAGATGGGCCGCGCCGGTCTGGCCGAGGTGGAGCGGCAGGCGCTGGAGGGGCGCCCGGTCGCCAGCCGGAAAATCGTGCTGCCGGTGAGTCTGGTGGAGCGGGCTTCGTGCTGTGTGGTACCGGGACTTTCCTGACAGCACAGTCGGGGAGAGGAGGGGGAGGGGGGGGGGAGTGGTCGGGGAAAGGGGAAACACCGAACACCGAACGCTGAACACCGAACCCTGAATCAGCGTTCGGTGTTCAGCGTTTGTCCGGGAGGCAAAAAAAGGCGCGCAACCCGTGGAGAGTTGCGCGCCGTGAGGCAAGGGTGGCGGTATTGCCGGGAATCCCGGCCGGGCTTGGCTCAGAACGGTTTTCCGTCGGCCTTCGTGCCGCAGAGGCTGACTTCGAGGCCGAGTTCGGCGGCAAGCTGCGCCTTGGTGTACATGGCCAGATCGGCTTCCTTCGCACTGTCGGCATACACGACCTGGATGTGGTTGGCCTTGTGACGGGCCATCATCTGGTCGCGCGTCACGCCGTAGGTCACGGCGTGCATGATCGGCCATTGCGCACTGGTGGCGTCCCAGCGGCGTTGCGTCTCGGCGGCGGGGAGTTCGACGACCTTGGCACGGCCGAGGTCCATTTTGAGTTTGCCGTCCGCGATGAAGATGCGGCTCCACACGATTTCGCCGGGTTTGGCGATGCCGCACAGGGTCGAACCACCGAGACGGAAATACATCGGGGACTGGCGGTAGCCGTTGCTGCCCGCCCAGCCGCCAATGTGATGTTCGGCTGGCGCGGCGCCGGAAATGAGAAATACCCAGACGTATTCGTCGGTCGTGCCGCTTTTGTCCCAATCGCCCCAGCGGAGGTCGTGCAGGGTGTTTTCGCGGGGCTGGTCAAGGGCCTTGTGCACGCGGTCGGTGAGCAGGCCGTCGAGGCCGGCGCACTCGTCCACTTCGTTGAAGTGCGGGATGGGTTCGCCGCCGCGAATGACCTTGCCGTCGGCTCCCTTGACCAGCGGTCGGTCGGAGCTGTTGAGCGAGCCTTCGACGAGGTCCGAGGCGGGGATGAGGTCTTTCAGGCCTTGCTGATACTGGATGCCGATGGCCTCGCATCCGAATTCCTGCGCGATGCGCACGACGGCAATGTACAGCTTGCACTGCCAGAGCACCTGGGCTTCGGTCAGTTCGGTGGCCTCGTCCTTGCCGAAGTGGAAGGTGAAGCCTTTCTTTTTGTACCACTGGAACACGGCTTTCGCCTCGGCGTCGCTGACCTGCGTGGCGCTGTAGTAGAGCGCGGACTGCGAGAGGCGTTCCTTGTAAACGCCGGTGGAGAACAGCAGTTCGTCGGGGATGATGGCGTTGTACATGCCCATGCAGCCCTCGTCGAAGATGCCCATGATGGTCTTTTTCGTGCGAAGCTCGTCGGCGAGTTTTTTGGCGAGCGCCTTGGCCTTGGGAGGAACGGTCGCACGGGCGAGGCTCTTGACGTGGGTGGTCTTGTGCGAGGTGACGCCGGTTTTCAGCCACTCTTCGAGTTTCTTGAGAAAGTAGCTGTCGTCGAAATTTTCGCTCCAGAGCGTGGAGTATTTCACGCCGGCCTTGGTGAGGCCGCCGTTGAGGTTGAGCATGCCCACGAGGCCGGGCCAGGTGCCGGACCAGTTGGCCACGGTGAGAATCGGTCCCTTGCGGCCGACGAGTCCGTGGAGGACGTGATGCGAGTACTGCCAGACGGACTCGGCCACGATCACGGGTGCGGTCGGGTCCATGCCGGCAAACACTTCCATGCCTTCCTTCTGCGAGGCAATGAACCCGTGCTTGAGCGCGGGTTTGTAAGGGTGGGCGCGGACGAGCTTGTAGCCGAACGTGGCCACGGCCTTCGCAAGCTGCTTTTCCATCCCGGCCTGGGCGGGCCAGCAGGTTTCGTTGGCGGATTGACGCAGGTCGCCGCTGGCGACCAGGTACACGGATTTTTTCGGGAGTGTTTTCATGGGTTTCAGGAATGGAACGAGTATGGTCTGGAATCGGACAGCCGACCGGCATCACGACACGATACCTGAAGAAAATCGACCGCTCTGATTTTGTTCATTCTGGCACTTATCCCTCTCGACACGATGCGAGAGGCATGGATAAAGGTGGGGACTTGATGGATAAAATGAACCCGGATGTCCAGATCACCCAGGCCCGCCACGCCGATCTGCTTTCGCCGCAGGTGACGGAGTCGCGGTATTTTTTCCCCAACCTCGCTCCCTCGCCGGGTGGTCGCGGCCTCGCGGTGACGCTGGGCGGGCGCGAGCGGTGCCGCCCCGACTACGACATCTCGCGACGTTCCTATGCGTATCACGGCATCGAATACGTGGCCGAGGGGGCCGGCTGGGTCGAACTGGCCGGTCTGCGGCAGGCGTTGCGACCCGGCAGTGTTTACGCGTATGCGCCCGACACGCGCTGCGCGATCCGCACGGATCCGAAGCAGCCGATGCTGAAGTACTTTGTCTGCGCCTCCGGGGGGGGGGGGGGGGGGGGGGGAGGGCGGCGCGCCCCCAACGCGAAAGCCGGACAG
>JAISAX010000948.1 GCA_031266495.1 Opitutaceae bacterium | reverse complement strand
CGCGACATCGCCACCGGCACCTACAACGAGGAGACCGCCGCCATCACCAACCTTGTGGAAGACCTGCAAGCCCCCGCCGTAGCCGCCCCCCAGGTGGACACCCTCGGACTCAACGCCTGGGTGAACGCCCTTGCCAACGCCAACAACAAATTCGTGACGGACCTTGCCGCCCGTTACGCCGAGACCGCCGCCCAACCCGCTGCCGGAGCGATGAGCGCCCTGCGCCCCGTCATCGAACAAAACCTGCGCGACATTTTTGAGAAAGTGAACGCCCTGTCGCTGACCGCGCCCGATGCCCCCGCCGCCGCGGAGATCGACACCTTTATAGCCGCGCTCAACGCCCGCATCGACTACTACGCCCGAGCCGCCGCCCGCCACGGCAAACGCCACACTCCCGACGATCATCAGCCCCCCGCCCCCGACGCTCCCGGCACCGGCACTGGCGACGGCGCAGGCAACACCGGCGGAGCCGGAGCCGGAACCGGGGCAGGCAACGGCGAAGCCGAAATCACGATCCCCGTGCCGCTCGAAGTGGATGTCACCGCCACCGCCCACACCAAAAAAACCTGACCCCTTCCCCCCCCCGTCCCCCCTCCCGCCCGCCCACCAATCATGCCCGCCCATCCCATTAACCCGATGAAGACAACAACCCTGATAAAACCGGGACCAAAACCGGGAAACAGCCATGCCGCCGCGCTTGCGGCTGCTTTCGCGTTTGCGGTTGCCACGATCAACCCCCTTTCGCCGACCGCCCGCGCCAACACACTCACGGCCTTCGACGGCGAGGAGTACGACGTCTTTGGCGGGTCGGCAAGCGCGTCCGGTTCAGGTGCGCTCGCCGGGGCTTACGGCGATGACGACAAGGGGCGCGACAGCGGCTCGGCCTACTACTTCAAGGATCTGGACAAGGTAACTGGAAAAACCACGTATGAGACCGTGAAGCTGCTCGCCTCCGACGGCGTGGCGACCGACCGCTTTGGCTGGTCGGTGAGCCTGTCGGGAGCCAACGCGCTCATCGGGGCTTACAACAATGACGACAAGGGGGACAACAGCGGCGCGGCCTACTACTACAAAAGGTTGGACGCAGTGACCCCACAGAGCGGCCCGGTGACCGAGACCGTGAAGCTGCTCGCCTCCGACGGCGCGGAGGAAGACAACTTTGGTCTTTCGGTGAGCCTGTCGGGAGACAACGCACTCGTCGGAGCTTACGGCGATGCCGACAAGGGGGAATACACCGGTTCAGCCTACTATTACAAGGGGCTGGACAAGGTAACAGGAAAAACCACGACCGAGACCGTGAAGCTGCTCGCCTCCGACGGCGCAGAGGAAGACCACTTCAGCAATTCGGTGAGCCTGTCGGGAGACAACGCACTCGTCGGGGCTTTCTACGATGACGACAAGGGGTACGACAGCGGCGCGGCCTACTACTACAAAAAACTGGATTCGGTGAGCGGCAACAGCACAGACCTCATCGATTTCAACGACAAGAAAGCCACATACGAGACTGTAAAGCTGCTCGCCTCCGACTGCGTGGGGGGCGAGGAGTTTGGCACTTCGGTGAGCCTGGACGGCGACCGCTTCGTCATCGCGACGGGGTACACCGGCAAAGCCTACGCGGGCGACATCCGCGCTTTCACGACGCTGGACGCCGCCAACGGCACCGCGCTGAAGACGGACGGCCTCAGCTTCGTCTCGCAGACCGACTGGATCATCGGCGCGACCACCACCAACAACACCGTGACCCTCACCGCCGGCGACACCGCCGACATCACCGCCCCCGACAAAGCCGTGTACATCGGCCAGACCGCCGGAGCCGACAACAACACCCTCCACATCGAAGGCACGCTCACCGCCACCACCGTCTATGTGGGCGCGGCAGGCGCCACCGGCAACACCCTGCGCTTCACCACCGACGCCCTCGACAACCTCGACGTTGGCACCCTGTACCTGGACACCGGCAATTTCCTGGAATTCGAAGACGCCGGCCACGCCATTGACCACGAAGACGTGGCCGCGCTCCTGAGCGGCACCACCGTGCAAGTGCGCGACAGCGAAGGCGGCTGGGCCACCCTCACCGGCGACAACGCCACCACGTTGCTCGTGAAGATGCAGGACGTGGAGGACGGCGTCGGTGGCACCTGGACGCGATTCACGCCATTAACCGCGAGCACCGTGCCCGAGCCAGCCACCTGGGCCGCGCTGGCCGGCCTGACGCTGCTGGCCATTGCGGCGACGCAGCGCCATTACCGCGCCGCGCGCGCCTGAGCGCGCCTGGCGCACGCAGCAACAAGGGGCGCACGTAAAGTGCGCCCCTTGTTACAAAACGACATCCGCGTAACTTCCAGTGATGTTACGCACCTGACGTTGCACGGAACGACCGTAGGGGCGTCGCTTGCGACGCCCGTGCCAGGCGGAGAGAATTGGCGAATCTCCCGTTGAGCCAGGTCGCTCGCGGGCTTCGCAAGCGAAGCCCCTACGAAGGGCACCGCGTAACATCAACAATCAGGACAAACCAATGCGTCACACCAATTCCAATACCAAATCCAATACCACTACCAGACACGGGGCGTTCACGCTCGTCGAACTGCTTGTCGTTATAGTCATCATCGGCGTGCTTGCGGGGATTATTATTCCGGCGGTGGCGGCGGCGCGCATGGTCGCGAAGAGAGCCGCCTGCATTTCCAACCTGCGCCAGATCGGCACCGGGTTGTTGTTATACGCCAACGACCACAAGGACAACCTGCCGGTGACGACACACAATACCTACGACGACACCGAAACCTGGATTTATCAGCTAAAACCGTACGTGGGCAACGTGGACGAGATCCGTGTTTGTCCGGCCGAGCCGGCGGCGCGGAAAAAGCGGATCATCGACAACCACGGGACAAGCTATGTGTTGAACGACCAGGTTGTGGAGAAGAGGGCATACCGGCGGATCACCGGGATCCCCAACCCGTCGCGCACGCTGCTGGCCTGTATTTTGTCCGAAGCGAAAAACCCGGCGACCACGCAGGATCACATTCACGGAGGCGGCTGGAGCACCTGGAACGCGGTCAAAGACGACATTGATCCCGACCGCCATCGTTTCGGCGCCCGTTCTCCCGACAAACTCGCCGGCACCTCCAACTACCTGTATGTCGATGGTCATGTGAAAAACATCAAGGCCACCGATTTCAAGGCGGTCGTCGATTCGGGGATCAACCCGGCCGCCGTTCCCGAGTGACCGAACGTGCACCCCTACAAAAACGACATCCGCGTAACATCACCGCCGCCTCGGCAGCACGATGACAGTGGAATTCGCGCGCGGTCGCCTCACGGGCGGACGCCGCTTCCCGAACGCGAACTCGCCCAGCGCCGTGATGACATTCAGGAACACCACCAACTGAAACCCTGCCACCCCGTATGCGCCCGGCACCCCGATCACAAAAACCATTACAAACGCCATCCCGAGGCACGCCATGACAACCGGGTGACGGCACGGCGCCTGCCTGCCAACCCGCAACATGACCAGGCGCAAAAAAAACAGGGCTGCCACCGCGCCGTCCACACAAGCCAAGATCACCCACATCCAGTCGCTGACCTTGTCAATCCCGGTCATCCCTCCCACCGAAAAGAATAACGCCGCAATCCCGATGATCAGCGGCGTGGGCACTAGTGATGGTCGTTCCGGTTGTTGTCATGCTGTTTCGCCTACGCCGCCGGCATCAATTCCACGCAGCCCTGTGCGAGAGGCGCTCCGGCCAGCGCCTCGGCGAGAGGCGTCGCATCGGAACCTCCCACCCGGGCAAACGCCACGCCCCGACGCCGGCAGGCTTCCTCCCATAACGCGAAATGCCGCTCATAGGCCGCGCAATAACGGGTCGCCAGCGCGTCGTCGATTCGCTGGCGGCGACGCTCGCCGGTCTCGCAATCGACCAGTTCCATGTTGCCCCGTCCGCCCGGCGGCTCCGCCTCCTCCGCCAGCGCCGGCGCGAGGATCACCGGCACCCCGCCGCCCGCCGCCATCGCCGAGACCAGCGGCAAGGGGTCGCACGGATACAGCAAATCCGAAACCAGCACCTTCATCGCCGACGGACGCCACGGCAGCGCGCCGGGTCCACCGGAGGGCCGGACTTCCGGAGAACCGGAACCGGAGCCGGAACGGCGAACCGGAGGCCCCCCGCCCTCGCGCCAGCGGCCGGCGCGGGCCAGCTCCACCGGCACGGCGCGCACGACGGCGGCGTGGCCGTTCACCGCGTGCAACCGCAACGACGCTCCCGCCCCTCCCGCCACTCCGGCCAGCGCCGCGCTCTCCACACAAAACGCCACCAGCGCATCCACCCGTGCGGCCTTGGCCGGCGTCAGGCGCATCGATTCCGACTCGTCCACCACCAGATCCACCAGCGGCGACATCTCGGCTCGATAGAGTTTTGTTGAAAGCTGCCCCGTGCGCGCATACGCCGCCCAGTGGATGTAGCGCGGGTCGTCCCCCGGCTGATACGCGCGGTGGTCCTGGAAGTCGATCGAGCTGCCCGCCCCCGCGCCGGGCCAGTTGCCCTGCAACCCGCGCCAGGCCCGCCGCCCGAACGGCAACCGGTAGCGTCGCGCCGCCTGCAAGCCTTCGCGATGTCCGTCGCGGTGCCCGTCGCCTTCGCGTCCGCGTCCGGCATCGCCGGGAAGAGTGCGGGCCGCGGCGCTCATGTTTCGTCCGTCTCCGCGGCGCCGGTGCCGGCGTCGGCGTCGGCACCGGCGATGCGCACCGTGCGCCAGTAGCGGCGCGAACGCCACGCCACCGCCGCGACCAGCAGGCAGAGCACAACCGCCCGGGAAACATGGGTGCCATCCCACCCGCTCCAGGATTTGTCGCCGGCCAGAGCCAGCCAGAAACCCGAACCCGGCAGCACCCGCGCCACCGATTCCAGCACCGCCTCCAGCGAACGGTTGCCCTGAAATATCCAGCGCGCGCCGGAGATCGCGGCAAAGACTCCGGCGACGACCTGCACCAGCAGATAACTCACCATGGCCGCCGCGCGCGGCAGCGGCACGAACGACATCAGCAGCACCGGGAACACCAGGCCGCACCATGCGAGCGCCGCCAGCCGGAACGGATAAAACCGGTCAAACGCGCTGACGCCTTTGGTGACCGCATCCACGACAAGCAACGACCCCGCCACCAGGGCCAGTCCGGCCCCGGCGAACCACACGCCGCTCGGCCAGCCCGGCAACGTGAACACGCCGACCGCCTTGCCGAACCCCCCCCGCCGCCACCACGGCCGCACATGCGCCGGCATCGGCAGGCGCATCTCGCACAGTTCGACCAGGCACACGACGGCAAATGCGCAGATGCCGATGACCACTTGCAACGCGGCTTGCTCCCCGTTCGCCAACGCAAAGACAAACGTGCCCGCAAGAATCAGGACGCTCACCAGGCGCACGCGCCCCGAAGAGCCCAGCGAGGGCGGGGCGAACCAGCGCATCGCCAGCACCAGCAGCAGCCACACGAGCAGACCGCCGTCGAACACCACCTGCGCCGTCGTCCACCAGGCCGACTCCGACGACAGGAACGATCTTCCGGCGAACGCCAGCGCGTTCATGAGCGTGATCACGAGAATAAACGCGCCCGGGACCACCAGACCGCGCAGCAGTTTTGGCAACCCCGCCAGGCACAGGCCCGCCGCCGTCAGCACACCGCAGCATCCGTAGAGAACCGCGATCAGCACGAGATCGGAGACGATATCGACCGCGCCGAAAAAGTATCGCACCACCGCATACGGCAACATCGACACCGTGAGCAACGCCGCCTGCGCCATCAGCGACACCCATTTGCCGGCGACGATGCGCCACGGCGTCAGCCGAGTGAGGAGCAGCAGGTCGATGGTGCGCGCCTCCAGTTCCTCGCGCAGGCTCGCCATGCCGCGCGGCGGCATGATGCCGAGAAGCAGGCAACACAACACCGTCCAGAAAATCCCGCTGCCGCCGCGCATCGCGAACCGGTCGCCCGCCGCCCCGGCGTTGAGCGCCCAGATGAAGAGCAACACCAGCGCGACCTGGAACACCACCAGCGTGATGACAAATCCGCGCGTGCGCAGCCCCTGCCGCAGCTCCTTGACGAGCATCGGCGGCAGCCAGCCGGGGAAATCGTCCGGCCCGGACGCCCCGCCGGGCATGGCGGGCAGTGGCGGTGCGGGCAGTGGCATGGCGGGCCGTGGCGGTGCGGCGAGGGGGGCGGGAGAGGCATTCATGGATTTTCGATTCTCGATTCTCGATTCTCGATTATGGAGCTGATGTTACGCGAAGCCGGAGCGGCGGGGGGAGCGGCGGCATTCCTGCCGCTCCGGGAGAGGGATGGCGCGGCAGCGCCCGATCGGGAATCGAAAATCGGGAATCGGGAATCGAAAATCCATCACCGCCCGCCTCCTTCCCGCAACATGTCCACGAACGCTTCCTCCAGCCGCCGCTCGTGCCGGCGAAACTCCACCACCGGCAGGTCGGCACACAGTTGCCGCAACTCCGCCGCGATGGCGCCGCCGGTCGTGCCGTTTTCGGCCACCGGCGCGGCAAACTCCGCGCGCACCCCGTCGCGCCGCGTTTCGGCGAGCCGCCAGCCGGGACGCACCTGCAACCATTGCGCCAGCGCCTCCACTGTATCCGCGCCGCCATGCACGGAGATGTCCCAGACCGTGCGCACCGGGGCGGCGGCGGCGGCGGCAGCACCGCCGCCGGCGGCATTGGCGCCGCCGGGAAGCGGGGGCGGGGGCGGCGGCGGCGCGGCGCGGTTGAGCAGGCTGTCCTTGTCGCCGTGATGCACCACGCGGCCACCGTCCATGAAGATCAGCGTGTCGCACATCTCGCCCAGTTCGGAGAGGATGTGCGAACTGATGAGCAGCGTCTTGCCGCGGTCGCGCAGGATGCGCACGAGGTTCTTGAACTCCAGCCGCGCCTTCGGATCGAGCCCGGCCGCCGGTTCGTCGAGGATGAGCAACCCGGGGTCACTCAAGAGGGTGCGCCCGAGGCAGAGGCGCTGCATCTGGCCCTTGGAGAGTTTGGCCGAGAGGCGGTCGGCGAGCGGCACGAGGTCCGTGAACTCCATGACCTCCGCGACCCGCGTCACGCGATCAGGTCCGCGCAGGCCCTGGGCGCGCGCGAAAAAGTCGAGATAGCCCCGGACGGTCGTATCCGCATACGGAGTAAAATGGTCCGGCATCCAGCCGATGCGCGAGCGCACGCGGGCGGGCTGGTTGATGGCATCGATGCCGGCGATGCGCACGCTGCCGTGGTCGGGCAAGTCCAGCGAGGCGAGGATGCGCATGGTGGTCGTCTTGCCCGCGCCGTTGGCGCCGATCA
>JAISAX010000901.1 GCA_031266495.1 Opitutaceae bacterium | reverse complement strand
GCCATTGGCTGGGGGCCCGCACCGGCGGCCCCCAACTCACCCCCACCCCCCCGGCCCCGCAACGTGCCCGGCGGCCCCTGGCGCACCCGCGCCAATGGCCAATATCGTCCCCTCTCCCGCCATCCCCCCCCCCTTTATATAATTTCCATCGAAAACGTCGAAGAACCAAAAAGACCAAGGTAACAACCGTCGCCGTGGTTCGTTACGATCTTCGCGGTCTTTGCGGGCTTTGTGTAAAAATTCCGGATTTCTGTTCTGCCATGCCTCGTGGCTAAACGAGTATGGCGGCTTCGCCGTCGGCGGACGTTTGTCAGAAAAAGCCCGCGCCACTCCAAGGCTTGTCCGCTTTTCGAGATGCGCCCGTTATGGCTGCTCGGGGTTCGAGAGCCAGTCAACGGTGTTGATTTTCTGGATACCGTCAATATTGGCATCTCCCGAGTCGTTGGTGATCAGGAACTTCGGGTAATGATCACGAATTCTTCGCAGAGGCGCGAGTTCTCGATCAAGCGTTTGTTCGTCATGGATATTCCAGGCCACTTGATAATAGGAGCGTTCACCCGCACTGTTTTGCACCACAAAATCGACCTCCTGATCGTCATGCTTGCCGACCTGGATGTCGCCGATGTTGCGCCGCCGCAGTTCGAGGAAGACGATGTTTTCGAGTTTGTGTCCCAAATCGGCATCCGGCTTGCCGCCGGTCAGAGCCGTGCGCAGCCCCAGGTCCACGGTGTAGTATTTCCCGCGTGTTTTCAGAAGCCTTTTGCCTTTGATGTCGTAGCGGTCCGCCTTGTAGAGCAACCAGGCGTCCGTCATGTAACCGAGGTAAGTGTCGATGGTATGGTGGGAAATCGTTGGTTCGCCCTTCCGCAAACCGGAGTTGAGCGCGGTGGCAATGTTGCCCGGCGAGACAAAGGAGCCAATACTGTCGAGCGCGAACTTGTAAACCCGTTCGAAGTTTCCGATGTCGCGTATGGAATGGCGGCGGGCAATGTCTTTTTCGACCACGGTGTCATAAATGTCGCGGAGGTATCTGGTGACAAATTCCGGGGCGGCTTGTCCGAGTTTCGCACCTTCCGGCAGAGAGGACGCCTTGAGGTATTGCGACAGCAATTCGCTTTTGGGGACGGTCGGGAAGAGTCCGGCGTATTCGGCAAACGACAGCGGCAGGACATTCGTGCTGATGTAGCGTCCGGTAAGGTAGGTCGCGAGTTCGCCGGACAGCAGGTAAGCGTTGCTGCCGGTGACATAGAGGTCGATGTCGGGCTGAATAAACAGTCCGTCCACCAATCGCTCGAATTGCGGAATGATCTGAACTTCGTCGAGAAAGATGTAATTCATCTTGCCTGCGACGCATTTGGCGAGAATCGCGTCGTAAAGTTGCCTCCAGTCCGCCTTGCCGCGCGTCATGCCGGGATCCTCAAAGTTGCAGGACTGGATGCAGGCGGGCGCGACGCCCGATGCTCGCAATTCCTGGGCAAAGAGTTGCATGAGCGTGGATTTGCCGACGCGACGCATTCCCGTGAAAATCTTGATGAGGTTGATGTCGCGGAGTTGGCGGAGTTGGCGCAAGTAGGTTTCGCGTTTGATTAACATCAAGCCGCCAGCATAGCCAAAATTTCCGGAAAAAATCAAGTTTTGGCTACAAAAGCCGTTTTACAGCCAAAACCCGGGAAAAGCAGGTGATTTGGGCTATTGAGCCTCGGGCGTCGGGGGGGGGGGGGGGACCTTCAGGGGGTGGAAAAGAAGAAGGCGGAATGCAGCCGGGTGCATTCCGCCTTGGGGCACGATGTGTGCGAGGTGTTTTGCCGGAATCAGAGCTTGGCGGCGATGATCTTCGTGAGGTCAACCACGCGGTTGGAATAGCCCCACTCGTTGTCGTACCAGCTCACGAGCTTGAAAAAGTTCTTGTTAAGCTCGATCGAGGAGCCGGCATCGAAAATCGAAGAACGCTTGTCGTGAATGAAGTCGGTGGAGACGACCTCGTCCTCGGTGTAGCCAAGGATGTCCTTCAGATAGGTTTCGGAAGCCTTCTTGATGGCGGCCTTGATTTCGGCCAGGGAGGTCTCCTTGACGGTCTTCACGGTGAGATCGACCACGGAGGCGGTCGGGGTCGGCACGCGCAGGGACATGCCCGTGAGCTTGCCCTTGACCTCGGGAAGCACGAGCGCAACGGCCTTGGCGGCGCCGGTCGTCGAGGGGATGATGTTGATGGCGGCGGAACGGCCTCCCTTCCAGTCCTTGCGGGACGGGCCGTCCACTGTCTTCTGCGTGGCGGTGTAGGAGTGGACGGTGGTCATGAGACCTTCGGCCACGCCAAAGCCTTCCTTGATGAGCACGTGCACGAGCGGCGCGAGGCAGTTCGTGGTGCAGGAGGCGTTGGAGATGATGCTGTGCTTGCTGACGTCGAGCTTGTCGTCGTTGACGCCGAGGACGACGGTGATGTCCTCGCCCTTGGCGGGGGCGGAGATGATGACCTTCTTCGCGCCGGCGGTGATGTGGCCCCTGGCCTTCTCGGCGTCGGTGAAGAGTCCGGTGGACTCGATCACGAGATCGACTCCGAGAGCCTTCCAGGGAAGCTCGGCCGGGGTCCTGGCGGCAACGACCTTGATGTCCTTGCCGTTGACGACGAGGACGTCGTCGTCGGTCTTGTCGGCGGCGGACTTCTTCGAGGAGACGGTGCCCTGGAACTTGCCCTGGGTGGAGTCGTACTTGAGGAGGTAGGCGAGGTTGTCGGCGGGGACGATGTCACCGACGGCGACAACGTCGAAGGTGGTGCCGAGGAGGCCCTGCTCAACGAGGGCGCGGAAGACGAGGCGGCCGATGCGGCCAAAACCATTGATTGCAACTTTAACTGCCATGGAAGGCTCCGATTTCTGGTGGTTTAGTGTTACTTTTATTTCAGGTGAACGCGTCCTTGCGGACACGGGAAGGCGGGAATGAAACGGGCCAGGGCCGGGTGAATCAAGGGTTTTGGCTGCGCATGGACTGACAAATCTGTCTCACCCCTTGCGGAGGAAACGCGTTGGTTACGCGCATGTGAAAGGAGTGAGGCGGGTAAATCCGGTGCTTCAGGCCAAGGTGGAGGCGATCCGGTTATTCCGGATATTTCATGGAAAATGATTTTCCCTCGAAGACTATTGAATGGCCGCAAAAAGGCACAAAAGGCGCAAAAATAACGAGCTGTATTTTTTTGCGCCTTTTGTGCTGGTATGCGTTCAATCCGAAAGGAAAGAACTTGTTAAGCGAAGCGGCGAAAGAAGAGCATAGGAAGCAACTCGTGGGTGAGAAGTGTAGCACTTGCGAGCGGTTACTGGAGACGCCCGATAAAAGGCCTGGAGAAAAACTCCGATTTTGTGAATGGGCGCCGACGGAACACACCCACATGGTGCAAAACCGCATATCTGATTGTCCTGTGGCCGTCTGCCATCAAGCGCCGCTCGCTTGACAACCAAACGAAAGGCAAAAAGATGAACGACAAGCAAGAAAACAAACCGGGCGCGGCGAGGCCGCGAGTGATCGGGCAGGACATGCATCCGGACGTGTTCACGGCCGCGGCGTTGTGTCCGACGGGGCATGACGCCTCGCAAGCGCGAGTGCACTGGGTGCATGACCGGCAGAAGACCGAAGAACTCGAGCAGTGGGCAGGGCGGCATCTGCGCAAGACCGACGTGGTGGTGCTGGAAGCCTCGGGCAACAGCTTTGAGGTGGCGCACCGGCTGCACCAGTGCGGGCACACCGCGCTGGTGCTGGAGAGCGAACAGGCCAGCGCGATCAAGGACAAGTTTTGCAACGACGACCGGTTCAGCGCGGTAAAACTGGCGCGGGCCTGGCTGACCGGGCTGGCCAAACAAGTCTGGCAGCCGGACGCGACGGTGAGGGAACACCGGGAAGTGTTCATTGCGCACCGCAACGCGGTGAAGGACGCGACGCGAACACGCAACCGCATCCGCTCGTATCTGAACGAACACTGCATCCGGCTGAAAGCGGGCACTGCGCTCACCGACGAAAAAACCCTCAAGATGCTGCTGGCGAAAAAAGCCTGGAGCGACCTGCAAGGGCAGTTGCTCGAAGGCCTGTTCACGCAGTTGTGGCAGGCCGAGCAACGCCGGGAACGACTGGAACGCATCATGGTACAGGAACTGGCGGCCCGCCCGGTGTGGGCGCAACTGTGGCGGCTGATGGGCATCCGCCACCGGGTCGCCTTCGGCCTGATGGCCATCCTCGGGGACATCCACCGGTTTGCCACCGCCAAAAAACTCGTTGGATACCTCGGCCTGTGCCCTCGCCGCGACCAGTCCGGCATCAACGCCAAAGGCCACGAAAAAGGCCTGGGACACTGTGGACGCGCAGACCTGCGCAGCCTCCTGCTCCAAAGCGCACAAAACGCCCTCACCCAACGCTCTTCCCCCCTGCACAAATGGGGATGGAAACTGACCGTCCGCAAACACCGCAACCTCGCCGCCGCCGCCGTCGCACGCAAACTGACCGTCAGCATCTGGTACCTCCTCATGGCCTATTACACCGAACTGAACGAACCCACCCAACACCTCACCGACAAACTCCTCAAACTGGCCACTCTGCTCGGCAAGGACCTCCTGCGCAAATCAGGCTTCGCCTCCCGCGACGCCTTCGTCCAACAACAACTTGTCAACCTGCAAAATTTACCAAAAAATCTTCCACTTCCCTCTTGATTGACCGCATATCTGCCTTTTTGCGGCCATCTTGTGAAATATCCGGGCTATCCGCCCGCCGGGCGGGGTTCGGGGCGAGGCTCCGGACTGCGGCAGGAAAAGGAGCCTGTGCCCGGGGGAAGCCGCTCGCCGTCCGGCAGAACAATGACGCTCTCCGGAGGCCGTTCCGGTTCAGGCTCGGTGACATGCAGCGTGAAATGCCTGCCCGCGTCCGCGCCTCGCCCGCTGACGGCGAAGCCGCCGGATCGGAGGTGGTACGGACCTTCCAGCCCGTGTTCCGGTGGCTGGTGGACGGCGCCTGGCGGCGCTTGGCGGCGCTTCGCGCCGTCCACGGGGTTGGTCAGAAGAAGCCCGTGCAATTCCGGATGCGGGCGGGACGCCCGCGCCACTCCCGCCACTCTGGAACCTGTCCACTTTTTGAGATGTGCCCCGTCCCCTCCCCCCCCCCCCCCGCAGTGCATGACGCGATCAATTGCGGCATAAAACCATGACATGGAAATGTAGTAAAAGACCATGACACGCGAACCGTGGCGCTGACTGGAATTCCGTATCGCCGCAGTCGCCTGGCCGCCGATTCTCCGGCATGGCTGACAGAGGGCGACAGAGGGCGACAGAGGGGCGGGAGACGGTGAAAGGAGGCGGGAGGAGGACAAGTCGGAGGCAGCCTGAAACCGGAGCCGACCGGCCGTGCCACATGCCAGAATGCAAGCAAAACGGAGACATCTTGCTCCGGTCGGCGGACTGAAACTTCATGGAAAGCGAACCTCCTGATTTCTCTATGAAAAGAATCCTGACGCTCTGTTTTCCTCTGTTTATCGTTCTGGCCGGATCCTCGTCTGTACAGGCTGGCCTGCTCGTTTACGAAGGATTTGATGGCTACACCCCCGGGACCGGACTTGAGGGAAGTACGCCAAACGAAAATACGGTGGGACTGGATACGACACGGGTTTATGTGGATGGTGCTGCGACCGAAAGATACACCGACACCGTGTTGGCAGACGGCTTGACCTTCGGCTCGCTGGGCACGAGTGGCGGGGCACTGGGTTTTTCGAATACAGGCGAGACAAGCAACGGCGTAAATGTCCTCGGAGCATACCTGTCGTCGGATGTTTCCGGATACACGGGAACTCTCTGGAACAGTTATCTGGTCAATCTCACAATCCAGGGCACTGGTGCCACCGCCGGCATGGGCATTCGTATCGGTGCCTCCCCATCGGAGAGCACCAGCCGGTTTAACAGTTGGGGGGATTCGCGGAACGGTTCGAACAATACCAGGGTGGCGGTGACGTATGGCTCCGGAACAACCGGAAAAGACGGCACTGCCGGCCTCGAACTCAATACCACCTACATCATCATCAGTCGTTTTACCAACGCAGGGCTGGATCTCGGTGTTTCCGTAAGTGGCACGGCGACGCTTTGGGCGCTTACGGAAACGCAGTTTGCCGATTTTCTTGCCGCGGGCGGCAACGAGACGGCTCTGGCCAACGTTTCGGTAACGGCCATGGTGACCGAGAACCCCGTTACCAGCGGCAAACAAACCTTCACAGGAGCCATCAGCTTCGTATCCGCCAATGATGCCGGCACTATCGACGAATTGCGTTGGGGATCGTCGCTTGAAAGCGTGACTCCTGTTGTCCCCGTCCCCGAACCGGCGACCGTGGCACTTGTCCTGGGCATGGGCGCCGGGCTGCTGGGGATGGCGTGTCGGCTGCGGCATCAGGCCTGAATTTCTGCGGCGGCAGATTTTCGCGTTTTTTTTATCACCTGAAAATACGCAAGCAGCCGGTCCGGATCGGTTCGTCAGCAAAATACCCTCGGCTGCGTTACATCCGTTACTGAAGTTACGCGGAACGACGTGGCACAGGCTCTCCAGCCCGTGGACGGATCGGCAGTAAAGCGCCGCCTCCCTGCTCACCTTCGTGTCATTCACTGTAAACAACTGTCATTCTCTCAAACAAATGATCTTGCCTGGTGGCAAAGGGCGACG
>JAISAX010000851.1 GCA_031266495.1 Opitutaceae bacterium | reverse complement strand
CCCCCCCCCCCCCCCCCCCCCACACACACACACCTGCCACCTCCGTATCCACATCCGCATCCACATCCGCATCCACAACAACAATCACCACATCATCATAATCCGTTTCCGTCATGAATACACACACCATAAAATCCATACTGCCGGCTGGAGTCCTTGCTCTGGCTGTTCTCGCGCCCTTGTACGGCTCGTCCATTACAACCACCATCTATTCGGATGACTTTAACCGCTCGGGAAACCTTGGCGGTTCCTCTCCTGTTATCGGCCCGGAAGCTCCTTCCTGGGCGACCAATGCGAGTTGGATTTCATCGTCCAACCTGACCATCGACGGAAGCAAGGTCGCGGTTCCCGAGAAGCCGGGCGATGGCGGGACGACTGCCAGTTCCAATGCTTACCTCCCCGCGAACATCACCGTCAACTCGGGCATCTACGAACTGACGATCACGTATGCCGCCATATGGGGAGGGGCCAACAGTTGGGTTGCCTTCGGATTTGCCACATCATCGGCAGGCACAGACGCCGCATTTTTCAATAATGCCATTGGCATGACGGCCTACAGCCGCGGTAACGACAACTGGACTACACCTGCCAGCATAACCACTTACGCTAACCAGGCCAGTAACTCCATCGGCTCCATCTCTGGAGTCAACAGGGCAGGCAGCACACCACTGACGGTGAAAATCACTCTGGATACCTACGCGACCACCAACAATCTGACGGTCACGACACTCAACGCGAGCACTGCGGAGGGGAACCCCGCCGTACGCTCCCTGGTCGGCACCCTGACGTCCGACCAGATCAACTCCATCCAGACGATCAAGATCGGGGCCTATCAGGGGCAAGCCGGCTCCTTCGACAACCTCTCCTTCACAGTCACTGTCACAACACCAGTCCCTGAACCCGCGGTTTCCGTCATCGTGACCGGAGCGCTCGTATCTATATTTTGGATACTCCGTCGCTCCTCTCTCCGTGCCACCGGAAAAACCTCATGATTACACTAACCATCTGAAGTTACGCGGATCGGCCGTTGGGGCGACGCTTGCGACGCCCGCGCCAGGCGGACAGTATTGGCGTATCTCAAGTTACGTCAGGTCCTTGCGGTCTTCATAAGCAAAGCCCCTTGTTGTTACATGCGATGCGGGCAGGGATGTCCTGTTCCACGTCGGCCCGCGCCGCGTAACATCAGTTACGCGCGGGTTTCGCGGCTATTCGTTGCCTCCTGCGAGATCGGAGATGTCCACCCAGGCGATTTGCGAACCTCGCCTCCCGTCCGCCAGGGTGAACCCCACCCGCCGGCCGTCCGGACTGAAGTCGGGATGCAGGTGTCGCGGATGCCGCGCCCCCGAGGGACACGCCGCGAGAAAAAAGGATTTCCGCGTCGCCACCTCGATCAGGAACAGCCCGCCGACCGCATTGCCATCGTTGTCCTGCCCGAGTCCGCGGGCGATGTCGGCCACGAGCCAGCGTTCGTCCGGACTGACTCCGACGTGCGCCACCAGAAACGGAGGCCGGTGTTTGAAAAGGACGTCAACCTCGTCGGTTTCGACATCGATGCGAACCAGCGAGGAACCCCACGCCGTATAGATGAACCGGCCGAGAGGACCATAAACTTCATGCGTGTAGAAATCGGGTTCGCGTTCGCAGGCGCGCCCGATTGCGCGGTGATGGGTGCCGTCGGCGTTCATGTGCCAGATGCGAAAATGTTCGGGTTCCCCGGTACGCTGAAACATGCCTTCGTGCGCGTACATGATCTTCGTGTTGTCATGCGGATTGAACTGCACGTGGTTCACGCCGATAGACCGGGGGCGTCCGCGTGCGTCGCTGCCGGAGACCACCCGCCAGGGATATGCGTGAACCAGTCGCGGGACACCTTTGGCGTATCCGGTTTCCGGATCGATCTCCAGCGTGAACACGCCGGTCGTCTTGCCTTCGAAAACGGAGTCGGGGCCGGGGCCGTTGAACAGGGCGTAGAAAACGACGCGAGTGCCATCGCGCGAGATGGCGGGCGGGTCTCCGATGCGGCCTTCGGCCATGTGCCAGACCGGGACGGCCTGTCGCCCGGGTTTCAGCGTAAACAGGTTGTGCCCCGCCATGTCATGATAAACCAGCAGATCGGCTTCCGCCGAATAATCGAAATGGTACTCGCTGGAGGCCGGGACATGGCCGCGTCCGTATTTTTCGGTGTCTTCCCGTTGCAGGGTGGCGAGGTGGGTGAGCGCTCCGGTTTGTATGTCGGCCATGAGGAGCTGGCGTTCGCCTGGCGCCACCACCGCGCCGGAAGGGCCGGGACGGTCGCTCTCGAAAAACACCTCGCCGCCGCCTTTTCTCCAGGAAGCGTTGGTGGGATACGTGAATGTGTTCATGCTGCCGGCGACATCCGGCGCGATGAGCCGGAGGATGCGGTTGCCCCTCCACGAAACCATTTCACGCGGGGGCAGGACGCCACCAGGGCCGGTCACGGTAATCGCCGGAACCTCGATGGTGAAGGACGCGGGCGGGAGATTCGCTTTTGCCCGCCAGGAGCCGCTCACGACGAGTGTATTCAATCGTTGGTGACGCCAGCCGGTGGTGTCGATTTCCAGCGTCCCGGATCGGGCGCTTCCTTCTCCGTTCCCGCCGCCGCCATCGCCTGTTGCAGGCCCGGCCTCCGGCCAGCGTGCGATGATTTGTTCGGTCCGGTCGAGGGGGATTTCCCGGTCCGTGGATACCTGCTGTCCGCGCGTGATCAACGTCGCCTGCTCCGGCATTGCCCGGGGATTGCCCTCCACTACAAATTTCAACTGTAGTGGCTGGCCCGCGACGAGGGTTGTCGCTGACGGTTCGATCCTGAGGACGGGAGGTGGCGGACCGCCTTTGACGGTCAGCCGGGTCATGGTATCGAGCCGCTCCGGCGGACGTCCCGGCGCGGCAAAATAGTAGGCGCGCAGGAAGAGCGTATAGACACCATCCCGCCATCCGGAAATATCGATCCCGAACACGCCATCCCTGTTGTCGTCGCCGGAAAGGATGCGCATGGGGCCTTCGAGCCGGACGGCATCGGGAATGTCCTGATTCTCCAGCCAGAGCATGTAGTGGTGAACGGAGTCTCCGGGGACGCGTCCCGTGAGGGTGGAAGTCACCGTGACGGGCTGGCCGCGTGATGCGGGCGAGGTGACTTCACAGGTGATTTCCGCGGCATTGGCAGACATGCCCGCCAGCCAGAAAACGGTGGCCAAAACAAGGGTGGAGCGGAGGAGGAGCATCGGCATCAGTCGGCGGTGTGGTGGCGGCAGTGGCGATGGCAGTGGCGGCGGTGGCGGTGGTGGCGGAGAGTCATCATGGCGAGCAACGCCACGCATCCCAGACCGGTTGCGAGGTGCGAGGGTTCGGGGATCATCGGCGTGGTGGTGATGTAAAACGTCAGATCGGTGGTTGCCGCCGGGAAGTTGAACGCCGTGGACGGCCCGAGGGTCTGGCCTCCGCCGAGCGCGGACTTGCTGCCGGCGATGGCAAAAAGAACGCGCTGATCCACGGTATCCGACGGGTAAAGGTTGATCGCATAGGTGAACCCGGTGGTGAGCGTCACCGGTGTGCTGAAGGCGAGGTTGAGATACTTGCCGGCGACAATGCCGGACGTTTCCACCAAAACCGTCTCCGTAAGCACTGTGCCGTCGATGGTGCCGTTGACCGAGCTTCTGAGCTGGAGGATTTCAAGCGTCCAGGTCTGGTCTGCGGTGTAGTGGAAACTCGAATCCACCGACGTTGTGGACGAGGGTGAAACCAGAAGGCCCACCGAGGAGAGTTTGTCGGCGGTATTCCATGTGAACGCCTGATAAACGCCGCGCA
This sequence comes from Opitutaceae bacterium, assembly GCA_031266495.1. The sequence continues at coordinate 1,365 of JAISAX010000851.1, read as the reverse complement.
AATCGGTTCCGTCGGCGCCTCTCTTTCGTGCCTGGACCCCGTCGGAACCGTTGCCCGTGGAAAGAAAGGAGGCGTTGCCCAGGTAAACGTTGCCCGGTTGCGCGTCCACGGACGAAGCCACAACGCCGGTCGCCGCCGTCGTCCGGGAAGCGCCTGCAAGAATCAGGATGTTGACAAGAACTGCCGCGGCCAGGGCGCGCGGCAATGTGAATGAGGTGTTTTTCATTGTTTTTGTATGTTATTTACGGATACTAACGGGAAGAAAAGCATGGCGCGCGGCTCACGCAGCTCACGGGGATCACGCGGTTCACGGGGCATCGGGCCAAAGGTTGAAGTCGGCGGGCACCCGCCTGGCGCTGCCGTCCCAGAAGGCGGCATTGCGCGATCCTCCGTAAAGCGGCGTGGGCACCACCGACGGGCCGGTGCCGGCCACCGGCGTGCCTCCGTCGCTCATGAGCCTGGCGTCGAGATCGATCACCGCCACGCGCTGTCCGGGCAGCGGGACGGTCGAGAGCTGTTTGGGTGTACGATCCTGGTCGGAGTAGCTGGCGCCTGTCGCCCCCCAGGGCTTGAAGCGGATGGTGACGCCTCGCTCGTCAACGTAGAACAGGTTGTTGACCGCGAAGTAGGGCGAGACCGTCTGCGGATCATGGATACCCGGAAACGCCCGGGGCGTGATGGAGCTGACAATCTGGCCTGGCTGCGGATCGGTGGCGGCGTCGAGATACGAAGCAAGTTTCCAGACGAACTGGGTCCGGTTGGCATCGGGCCGGGCCACCCATTGCTGGTTGCTCATCGGACCGGGAAGCGTTCCCCGGTTTTCGTCGGCGTACAAAAACACCGCCAGCATCAACCCCCGCAAGGCCGACGCTCCCTGCGCCTGATTGGCGGACTGGCGGACCTTGGCCGTCACCGGAATCAGGATACCGGCCAGGATGCCGATGATGACAATGACGGCCAGAAGCTCGACAAGGGTGAAGGCGCGAGAGGGCGATTTGGTCTGGATGAGTGAGTTCAGGGTCCGGAGCGCGGAGTCCGGGCGGGAGTTGGAGTTGGAGTCGGGAGGCAGGTGTTGGTGAGGAGAGTTGCCCATCGGAGAATGTTGACACCGGATGAAAGCAGGACCTCCGGAGCGGGCCAAATTTTTGGTGCAACCCGTCTGTCCGGCGACCGGGTTGCGAGAGGGAGAAACGTCCGGCCAAACCCGCGAAAGTACATAGGATCAATACATGAAACCGATGGCCGACGGGCCGGGCTTACTCTACTGATGTTACTGACGTTACGCAGTGCCGCCTGGGGGGGGGGGGGGGGGGGGGGGGGGGGGGGGGGGGGGGGGGGGGGGGGGGGGGGGGGGGGGGGGGGGGG
>JAISAX010000642.1 GCA_031266495.1 Opitutaceae bacterium | reverse complement strand
CCACGGGCGATTGGCGGAAAAGGCCCGTGCCACGGCGGAATCATGGGCAGGATGCCCATGCCACATTGCGGGCGGGACGGCCCGCGCCACATGTAGGGGCTTCGCTTGCGAAGCCCGCGTTTGCAAGGACGCGGTGTCACATGGCGGACGCGGGAGCGGGCGCGGGCGCGGGCGTCGCAAGCGACGCCCCTACCTGCGGGCGGGACGCCCGCGCCACCACACGCTCCGCGTAACGTCAGTAACGTCAGTTGTTTTTACGTGAACGGGGTGTTTTTCCGGTTTTTCCGGCCTTGATAGTTCGTTTGCCGGATTTATGCCTCCCAAGCCGGGAGGCCAGTCCGCGATGGAGGGCCAGGAGAGCGCCGCCGAGGAGGGTGCCTTCCTGACCCATGCCGGAGCGCAGCAGGTCGAAGCGGCGATCAGGGATCGGGATGAGGTTTTGTTCAACCATGTTGCGCACGAGGCTGAAACGGTCGCGGGTGAAGCGTTCGTCATTGGTGCTGAGGATGAGGCAGCTTACGTCGAGCAGGTTGACGATGCCGGCGAGACCTTCGGCCCAGGCACGATAAAAGGCGTCGAGAGAGGCATCGTCGGCGGGAGAGTCCGGCGTGCCAGCCTGACCGGACGCGAGCGCGGAGCAGGCCGGGAGGAGGTTGTGGTCAACTTCGCCGGCAGCGGAGTTGCTGCCGTGGAAGATTTTTTCGCCAATGACAAGAGCGAGGCCGAAGGTGCGGGGCTGGCCGGGGTTGTTCTTGAGCAGGAAGTAGATAAAGGAATCACGATCGCGGGCGGCTCCGATGTGATGTTCGGCATAGGCGCCGCAGGCGACATTGCGTTCGACCCAGACGGGATGCCCGAGTTTTTCCGCAATCGTCTGGCGCAAGGGAAAGCGGGTGAGGCCCAGGGCGCGGGACATGAGAATGGTGCCGCTCGCGGAATCGACGACGCCGGGGACGCTGATGCCGGCTCCGGAAAACTGTTCCATGGCGAGGCCGGAGCGGTCGGCCAACTCCGCGAGACGGACAGGCAAAAGGGCGGCCAATTCGTCCACGGGAACCCCGGGGGGGAGGGTTTCCTGGGCGAGCACATGGCCGGCCGCGTTGGCGAGAGCGAGACGGTGACCGAGTGGTTCCAGCCCGACGCCGAGGCTCCAGGCGGCGTCCGCCACTATCTCCAGTTCGGTCTCCTTGGGGCCGACGCGCTCGGCCTCGATAGGGGAGCCCTCGCGCACCAGGCCGGATTCCTTGAGGTCGCGCACGATGTTGGAGATGGTGGAGGCCTGGAGCCGGGTGGCACGGGTGATCTGCCGCTGCGAGAGGCACTGGCGACGGGCGATCAGTCCGAGCACGCGCAGGCGGTTGCGCTCGGCTCCGGCTTTCTGGGTGAAGGCTCCTTCGCCGCTTTCGGCTAATGGCCATGCTCTTTCAAAAAATTCCATCGCCCGGAATCTATTGGGAAAAAAAATGCGAAAAACACGGAAAAACTGAAAACAGGCGCGAAATTTCCTTGATGTTTCCATGAAAACCGGAAAATATTTCAGCCGATGAAACATTCAAAATACATCCTCTCACCCCTGATGGTAATTGCGGGAGTTTCTCCCTTCTTCATGCACGCGCAGCCGGTAATGATCGATAACTTCGACGGATATATATATGATGAATCGAAACTTATATATTATGTTCAAAACCAGAATACTTCCTGGACGGTGAGTGCGAAAAACGGCGTGTCAGCCACGACAGATGGCATCTACAGCGTCCGCGACGGGCAGACGAGTCGCGGCGCCGATTTTTTTACCAACTGGGCGGCAGGGAACCTCGGGTTCGTTCGTTACACGTTCGCTTCGGCACAGGCCTACAGACCCGGCACGGTTTTTACGGTGGATCTCGCGGTTGTGCTCCATTCCAGCGGAATTGCGACAACGTCCGATACGCTGGTGGCGGCGCAGATCGCCAATGGTGATCCAACCCTGACGACCACCTCGGTCTGGTCCACGCCAACGCAGACGCTGGTCTCCGACGGGAACCCCATTTCCACTTCCAGCTACACACCCTTCTCGTTCCGGTTTGACGAGGCGACGGCATCCCTGGTCGGAGGGATGGGGAATGCTTCGCTGACGGATGTTCTCGGCAGCGTGACGAGTATCACGCTCGTGTTTACCAACAGCGGAGGGGTGGGCCGGCAGATAATCTACTTCGACAATCTTGCCGTGACGCCGGGCATCGATCTGGCCGTTCCGGAGGTTTCGACGACGGCGTTGCTGTTTGCCGGTATCGTCGGCGGGGCCGTGGCGGCGCGCCGTCTGGCTGGCCGTCGCCGGCCCGCGATTTGCTAACGGTTATTTGCGACAACTGGCCTGGAAAAAAACATCATGACATCTCCCAACGTCCATCGCGACGGCGATTCACGCGCGTTCACGCTGATCGAACTTCTCACGGTCATCGCGATCATCGGCATTCTGGCAGCCATCGTCCTCTCGACCGTGGGGACGGTGCGAAAGGCGGCCCGCGAGGTCAGGTCGGTCTCGAACCTCCGGCAAATCGCGCTGGCGATGAACACGTATGCCAACGATAACAAGGACCTGTTTCCTCCGGGCTACTATTACAAGCAGGGCGAAAGCGAGTTGTACTGGACATCGGAACTGGTCCCCTACATCGGCCTGCCCAAAAAAGTTCTTTCCGCGCGGGGGAGCCTCTATGTGTCTCCGCTGGCCTTGCTGCCGGTCAAGGACAACACGACGGGCAACGCGATGCCCTCCACGTATTCGGTGCATGGTATTCTTTGTTCGAATACATCCGACGGAGACAACCGCCTGCCGCGTTCCCAAGTCGCAAGACCGTCGCAGGTGATCCTTGTCGGGGAAGCCGCGCAGCGGTCGAATACGTGGACGTTTGCGACGTTTTCGGAGCCGTCCGAATTTCAAAACAGGGGCAGCACGAAAGCGCTCACCGCGTTTGTCCCGACCGATTCCGACGTGGACGAGCAGGACCGGCGCGGCCTCCGTTACCGCGGCCGCAACGGCGCGCCGGTGGCGATGGTGGATGGTCACGCGGTCGTGCTGAAGAAGGGCGCGGTGACTTACGGCAATCTGGTCGCCGACCGGTAACGACGCGATGGATACCGCGGCGCGATGCCGGCGCCCCCGGCGTCCACCGGTCTGTTATCCGGGGAGGCCGGGGACGAGATCGGCGAGGCGGACGGGCTGGCCGGTGGCAAGGGACTGGTTGCCGGCAACACCGCAGAGTACGGAATACAGGCCCTCGCGCACCCCGGCGGCCTGGCCAAGCGGATCGGATTCGCGGGCAGACGGGTCAAAAAGATCGCGCACCATGCGCGGGTCGCCGCCGCCGTGCCCGCCTCCGTTCAGCCCGGACATCGGGATGCGCTCCGGCGGCGCCCAGTGCGGTCGCAACACCAGCGACACCGGCTCGGCGTACTGCGTATCCGTTGTTGCGCTACCCACGCCGAGGTTGCGGACAAGATTGTCGTCCAGCCCCCCGGGGCTGAGCCAGGGGCGCGTGGTGGATTCGTATTCGAGCCGTCCCCGGGTCCCGTTGAAGGCGATACGGAAACCTTCCCACGGCGAATAGGCGGTGAGATGGTATGTCATGACAATACGGTTACGGTAGGTGATGAGCAGTCCGAGATCGTCCTCAATGGAGATGCCGTCGCTGAAGACGTTGCGGTCGCGCACGTAGGCGTTGTCAGGCTCGGCGTCGATGTAGAGGGCTTTGTGGACGGGTTCGGCGTTCAGGTCGATGGCGAAGGGGTCGGCGGAGGGGTCGGGGAGGTCGCGGTCGCGATCGTGGAAGCGGGTGAGGCCGCGCGCCTCGGCGTTCGCGCGTCCGTAGAAGCGCAGGCCGCCCTGGGCGAAGACGGATTCCGGGACGGAATCGAGCCACCAGTTGGCAAGGTCAAAGTGGTGCGTGGATTTGTGAACGAGGAGGCCGCCGCTGTTGCGTTTGTCGCGGTGCCAGCGCCGGAAATAGTCGGCGCCATGCCGGGTGTCCAGCAACCACTCGAAGTGTACGGAAAGGATGTCGCCGATGGCGCCGGAGGCGAGCACCTGTTTCACCTTCACGTGGCGCGGCGCGTAGCGGAGGTTGAAGGTGACGCGGAGTTGCCGTCCCGTGCGCTCCAGGGTGCGCAGGATGCGGGCGCACTTGCCGGCGTCCGTGGTCATGGGTTTTTCGGAGATGACGTCGCAACCGGCTTCCATCGCTGCGCAGATGTAGTGGTGGTGGGTGCGGTCAATGCTGGTGACGATGACGCGGTCAACGCGTTCGTCCTTGAGCATCCGGGTGAAGTCGGCGGGCGGATACACCGGGAGCGGTTCGGGAAGCGCGGGGCCGGTGGCATGTCGCCCCGAGAAGGCCTGCCAGTTGGCGGCGCGCCGGGGATTGATGTCGCAAAGGGCGACGAGCTCACCGTGCGCGGCGTGCGGACCGGAAAGGGCGTCGCGGTACAGGAAGGCGCGGACGCCCGTGCCGACGAGGGCATATCGTATGCGGTTGCTCATGGTTTTTTATTCGTTGGCTGGCGGATGCGTATCCGTCCGGTTATGACGCGAGCAACCGGGCCGATGCGCGGTCGAGAAACAGATGCGTGTTGGCGTGCGTTTGCAGGATGGAGGACGGCGTCGCATTGGTAACCGGCCCCTCGACGGAATCGCGGATGGCGCGGGCTTTCCGTTCGTCCGGCGCGGTTATGATGACGAGGTCCGATTTCAGGATCTGGCGCACCGACATCGAGATGGCCTGGCGGGGGACTTCATCGACGGTTTTGAACCAGCCTTCCCCCACTTGCTGGGCGCGGCAGGGTTCATCCAGCGTCACCACCAGATAAGGCTCCTCCGTGTCGAAATCGGCGGGCGGATCGTTGAAGGCCAGGTGCGCGTTTTCGCCGATGCCGGCAAAGCAGACGTCAACCGGATGCGAGCGTATCAGGTTTCCGATACGCGCGCACTCGGCTCGCGCATCTTTCCCGGCGGCCTCGCCATCCACGTAACAAAACCGCCGCGGCGGCGCGGGCAGGCGTTTGTGGAAGCGTTCCCACAGGTACCGCCGGAAGGAGGCGGGGTGCGAGACGGGCAGGCCGACGTATTCGTCGAGGTGGAAGAATGTCACGCATTCCCACCGGACGTCCGGCTCCTTGACCAGCGCCGCAAGCACCTCGAATTGGGATGCGCCTGTGGCGACGATGATAGTGGCCTCGCCGCGTCGGGCGATGACCTGGCGAATATGCTCCGCGCCGAGCCGGGCTGCGGCCGCGCCGGCGAGTTCGCGGGTTTCGAGTTTGTTTATATGCATGGGTGGACGAGAAAAGGAACGAATCGGCAAAAGGATCGCACGCGGACGGCGCTCCGGGGGGGGGGGGGGGGTAGGGGAGGGAGGCTTGTTATTGTTTTCCGGTATTGATTTGCACGCGTTGCGCATCCGGCACGGCGCCGGCATCGGAAGCGTCGCGTGGGGAATTGCGTAGTTGTTTTGCCAGTACTGACAGGTCATGAAAACCGCCCCACAGGAACCACACCGCGGTGATCAGCCCGGCCACGAGGGTGAGGGAGATCGCAAAGCCCCACCATTTTTCCCAAACCGCATCCGGAAGCGGCCAGAACCAGTTGAGCGTCGTCCCGATCAGAAAAACGGAAACGAAAAACGTCACCCAGCCGATCTTGAGGGCGTAAATCACCTTGTCGCCACGCGTGAATTCCGGTCCCGCGCCAAGGCGTTGCCACCCCGTTTTTCGCCGGCCTGCGCGGTCGGCCCGCGCAGCGACAACGGGGCCGGGCGACGGCGACGACGGCGGCGGTGTCGCGGCATACTTGCCGCGATGCAGGAGCTTGTCCATGTCCGCCGCCGGTGTTTTGGAGAGGAGCGAAACCGTCACGTAAGCCAGCACGGCGGCGATGGCGGAGCAGAAGGACATCTGCATCCCGTTGATCGGAAAGGCGTCCGGCAGGGAAGCCCACAGCCGGTGGCCGGGCGAGGCCTCGCGCCAGCGCGGAAGCAGCGCGGGCCAGACAATGTTGCGCAACAGGATTCCGGATACAGCCAGCGTTGACCCCGTGATCATCGCCGCCCACGCGCCGCCCGCCGTGCCGCGTTTCCAGTAGAGGCCGCCGATGATCACGGCTCCCGCTCCGCCGAGGTAAATCGCGCCCGTGATCTGGAAATACATGTAGATGTAATCGTGCAGGGGGAACACCAGGCTCCACACAAACGCGAACGCCGCCACGCTCGCTATCGAGAGCCGCAACGCCCACAGGTGAGCGCGGGGCGACAGCGGTTTTTTGCGCAACGGCAGGAGCACGTCCTGGATAAAAATACTCCCCCATGAGTGCAGGTAGGTATTGTCGGTCGAGATGGCGGCGAGGAAGACCACCGCGGCGAAGATTCCCATGATACCGGCCGGCAGGATGTTGCCGAGCGTCATCGGCACGAGCATCTGTTTGCGGATTTGCCCGTCCCCGATTTGCGCCAGTTGCTCCCGCACCATCACGGCGTTTTCCGCGAATCGCGGCAGGTGGAGATACGCGAAGATGAAGACCGGGATCATCAGTATGACGAGTGTGATGAGCAGTCCGCGAAACTCGCCCAGGATGCCCGCCATGCGCGCCTCGTGCGGCGAGCGCGCGGCGGCGGCATAGCCCTGCTGGCCCTGCCAGGCTCGCGTGCCGTAAACCTGCAGCACACCCATCATCAGGAAAAACCACACGTTGAAATCCGTCACCTTTCCCTGCCCGAACGGATTGATGCGCGATTGCCCCTCCGGTGCCTGGCGCAGACCTGCCAGCACGTCGCTCCAGGGCATGTGCCAGAACAGGATGCCCAGGATCAGAAGCATGGCGAGCATCACGAACTGCCCCTGGAGCATGTCCGTGATCATGATCGAGATCTGGCCGCCGAAGAGCGTCATCGCCATGGCTGTCGCCAGCAGCACAAGCATGACGGGCGCGATTGTCGGGATCGTGCAACCGAGCCACTCCACGTGTTGGGGCAGACCGGTGAAATGGACCAGGAAGCGCGCGCTCACGGCGGGAAAGATTCCGTAGTTAAAAATCCCTGACGTCCATGCGAGGACGCCGGAAAAAACGCGAAACCGGCGGCTGTAGCGCATCTCGAAGAATTGCGCCATGGTGAGCGCGCGCGTCTCGCGGTAGCGGTAGATGACGAAGCCCGAGAGCGCCAGCACGAGGCCGATGGGCGCCACCATCTGCATCCACCACCAGGCGGCGAAACCGGCCTGGTAGTATTTTTCGAAATTGGCCGCGATGGTGATGGCGCCCAGCCCGGTCATCCCTTGTCCGATGGCAAGCAGGTAACGGCCGGCCATGCGATTGGCCGCGAGAAAATCGGCCACGCTGTTCGTCAATCGCGACGCATGGCGGCAAATGGCAAACAGGAGAATAATGATCCCGGCGGGGATCATCCAGTCAACGGGATGCATGTTCATCGCGGCAATCCGTCCGGCTCCACGAGCCTGCCCGCCCTGGCCAGGGGCGTCATTTGTAAGACCCTCCTGTCCAGAATTCGTGATACCAGGAGTTTTTCAGGCCGTCTGTTTTTATCGCGCCCGCGGGGACGCTCTCCACGTGCCCGTCGAGGAACACGACGTTCTGTTTGTTGTTGTGGGGGAACTGGAGTTCTTCCCATTGCGACGAACGGACGTAGTCAGAATACAAATACCGCCCGGGATGGTCCGCCGCCTCGACGTTATGGCGGCCGTCCATGTAGAGGGAGGTCCGGGACGGGGACGGGATCTGGTTCAGCCAGCCGACATTGGAGCCTTTGCGGTTCGCGGGGTCGATGTGCTCTTCGTTGAAGGCGTGTCCGTTGGCCGCATATGTGCGGTTGTAGCGCTGGGCCGACGGCCATTTGCCGAGTTGCATTTGCGGGCAGGTGAACACGGTCAGCGCCCGGATATCCCGCGTGTTCGCGTTGTAAGGTATGTCGAGATATTCGCGGATGCCCGGACCGTTCTGGCCGGGCGTGGTGATGGAGCCGGCATCCATCGTGTAGTGGGGCAGCCGGCCTTTGTGTTCCGCGACAAAGAGCAGCGCCGCCACGCCCATCTGTTTGAGGTTGGAACGGCAGGCGGCGGCCCGCGCATTGTCACGGACTTTCAGTGACACGGGCACGATGATGGCCGCCAGGATACCGATGATGACAATCACTGCCAGCAGTTCGATCAGGGTGAAGGCGTTTTTTTTCTTGTAATAATGCATGGCGGCGGCGGCGGG
>JAISAX010000639.1 GCA_031266495.1 Opitutaceae bacterium | reverse complement strand
CTCCTCCAATCCGCCCTCCGCCTGACTTCACCGATTGCCGGACTCCGGACTCTGGTCACCGGATACCGGATACGAACCCCCAACCACCCATGCCCCGCCCGTCGCCCGATTTTTTCCGTTATCTCCCCTGCCCTCCCGAAGCCGGGACCTGGGGGCTGGCCGTCACCGGCGGCGGACAACTCCGCAATGCCCCCGGCTCCCCCTACCCGCCCGCCGGACACCCGCCGGATCATGCGTTTGCCTGGGACCACGGCCGCGTGCTCCCCGCCTGGCAAATCGTATTCATCGCCGCAGGACGCGGACGGTTCGAATCCCGTCACCAGCCCCTGCGCGACATCACGGACGGCACCGCGCTTGTCCTGTTTCCCGGAGAATGGCATCGCTACGCGCCCGACCGCCGCACCGGCTGGACGGAACTCTGGGTCGAACTGCAAGGCCCCGCCTGCGCCCGGCTCGAGGCCGCCGGCGAATGGTCCGCCGGATTCCCCTGCGTGGACCTCGACCACGCCCCGTCCGAAAGCCTCCTGCGCCGCATCCACGCCCTCCTGCGCGGACGCGACGACGCCTCGCCCGGTTTTTCGCCCGAATCGTCCGCCGCCGCCTGGGAACTGGTCGCCCGGATCGCCGATGCCCGCCGCTACCATCAACGGCGCGTCACCCCCCCCCTCCCCATCACCCGCGCCGTGCGCCGCGCGGAAGACTTGCTGGCCGAACGGCTCGACGCCCCGCCATCAATGCGGCATCTCGCCCGCGAACTGGGCGTGGCCTATTCGTATTTCCGCCGGGAATTTCGCCGGCAAACCGGCCTCGCCCCGCGCGCCTGGATGCAGCGCCTGCGTCTGGAAAAAGCGCGCCGGCTCCTCGGCAATTCGCGGGCCACGCTCGCGGAGGTCGCCGGGACGCTCGGCTTCAGTTCGCCCTATCACCTCTCCGCGGCCTTCAAGCGCGCCTTTGGCGCAAGCCCCGACCGGTGGCGCCGGGGACTCGACACTCAATCCACCGCAATGAACGGCTCGACCGCACAAAACCCCGCCAGCGCGCACGCGCGGTCGCGCCCCGCCGTGTCCGGGAAAAGATAAAGCGCGTATCCGCCGTATCCGCCTCCGCAATACTTCCATGCCAGCGCGCCGGCCTCCGCCACGCCGGCGGACAACTCCCGGTCGCCCGACGCCGGATCGCCCGGCAGCGGCTCCATGCCTTCGCCGCGTTGCACCGCGCACGACTCGCGCACCGCAGCCGCAAGCCCGGCGTAGTTGTTTGCCCATACGGCCTCGCGGGCCGTGCGACCGGCGCGCTCGATCGCGTCGTAATCGCGGGCCAGTCCGGTGGCGCCCGGCGTGTCGTGCGGCGTCCCCGTCCAGTAAAGCGCCATGCGGCCGCGCAGGAAATCGCCGCTGGTCTTGATCTCGAGGTCCGGCCTCGGACCGCTGCGCCACACGCAAAGGCCCGTTTCGGCAATCACGGCCGGGTCCTGCCAGCCCGTGCCGATCCCGAGTTCGGCGTCCACGCCATCCTTGCCGTTGAGCAGCGCCCAGGCTCCGCTGCCGCCGAGACCGGCGTTGCGTTCGTAGGGCCAGCTCCGCAACGACACGGTTGGCGTGATCGCGCAGTTGACGATCCAGGCGCCGGCGCGTGCGTACATCGGCACGTCGAGCCAGCCGCCGGCGAAATCCACGCGCAGGGGCGCCACCTGCGGCGCCCGGATATAGCGGACGATTTCGGTCGTGGAGATTGGCGTGAACCGCGGCGGCGTCTTCGGCAGCACCACGTAACGGGCGCCCGCCTGGGCGCAGAGTTCGCGTTTCAGCGGCGCGTATTTGTCGTCCCCGGTCACCGCGAGGATGTCGGGGCGAAGCCGCAGGAAGTCCTCGCGAAAATCGATCCCTTCCTCGTGGCCGCGCCCGACGACCACCTCGTCCACCATATCGAGCGCGGCGATCAGCGCCGCCTTGTGTTCGTCGGGCAGCGAACTTTTTCGTTGCTTGTGAATCCAGAGGACGTCCGACGAGGCGAACGAGACGGTAAGATGCGAGCCGAGTGCCCGCGCTTCGCGGAAAAACTGCACATGGCCGGCATGGAGAATATCGTAACAACCGGAGACAAAGACGCGTGTCATGCGTCTGTATGGCTAGCAGTTCCGGGCGTCTCGCGGGAGCTTTTTCGGATTTCCGATCCCGGATTCCCGACTGAAAACCTGAAATTACACAGAGCGGCGCAGCCGCTCTGTGTCAAAATTGAACAGGTTATTTGTGCACGATTCCTTTGCGTAAAAATTCCGGAATCCTGTCCTGCTGACACCACTTTGAGTTACTCCCGCCCGGTATCGCTGGATCGGGGATTTTTTGAAAAGCCCTCTGGCAAAAATCACCATCCTTCCTCCCGATTGCCCCGCGCCCCGGCCCTGTCCCGCATAACAAGCTTGTCATTTGTCTTGTTTGGCCGACATGCAATTGCGCCATGTCACAGCAGCCCACCATTTCCGATGTGGCCCGGAAGAGCGGTTTTTCCAGGAGCACCGTCTCGCTTGTGCTGCAAGATAGCCCCAAACTCCCCGACAAAACCAAGGAAGCTGTTCGCAAGGTCATGCGGCAAATCGGCTACCGGGGCAACCGCTTCGCCCGCAGCCTGCGCACGCGGCGATCACATACAGTCGGGATCGTTGTACAGGATCTTCTCAACCCGTTTTATACGGAAATCATCCAGCACGCCGAACAGTTCCTGCGCCGACACGGCTACGACCTCGTCGTGAGCAGCAGCAATACCGATCTGGATACGGAAGCCCAGGCCATCGAACGTCTCTTCGCCATGCAGGTGGACGGGATGATTGTATCAACAATGGATTACACCCGCGTCGAGTCGCTGCTGTCGTCCATTCAGGCGCAGGGCACGCATTGCGTGGTGGCCGGCTACGCCCATCCGGACATCTCCTTCGATGCGGTTACCATCAACGATCGCGATGCGATGCGCACCGTGATGAAGCACCTTTTTGACCTCGGACACCGCAATATCGGTTTTATCCGGGGAGCCCCGCCATTCCAGGGCATCGGCGCGCGTTTTGAAGTATTCCGGCAGGAAATCGAGGCCGCCGGGCTGACCGCCCATGCAGAATGGGTGAAACACTGCGGTTTCCGTTTGCAGGACGGTTACGCTGCCGCGCGCGAATTGTTGCAGGCCCGCTCTGCGGAGCGCGTCACGGCGATTTTTGCCCTCAACGACATGCTCGCCCTGGCCACGATCCGCGCCGCCATCGACCTCGGGCTGACAGTGCCCGGCGACATTTCCGTGGTCGGCTCCGACAACGTGCAGCAGGCGTGCGCCTTTTACCCTTCCCTGACAACCATCGCCCGCCCCATCGAACAATACGCCACCGAACTGGCCAGGCTCGTGATCCCCGACACCGGACAACGAATACCGTCCCCCTCCAGACTCCCCCCGCCGGCATCGCGTCGCGTGGAGTTGACGGCAGGTTTTATCGTGCGGGAAAGCACGGGACCGGTTCACCTCCGTCAAACAACCCTGTGAATGCGCTTGCATCCATATTTCCCCCAACATGTTCTTTGGCAATTAACTAAAAAAATAAAAAATGTTGGTGGATCGATCCACAAAAACACTTGACAGTTGGATCGATCCACCGGAAGGATGATTCCCCTTTCCCGGAATGTCTTTCTCTTCCTCCAGTAACAGTAACTTGCGCGCGACGGCAGTAATCACATTCCGGATACAAAACAGCAGTAACTATATTTCGGATACAAAAACAAACACACAACTCATTGG
>JAISAX010000578.1 GCA_031266495.1 Opitutaceae bacterium | reverse complement strand
CGGCTGACGGTTCACCGGCCGGGCCGGCCGCCGCGTCGTCCGCTCCCCTGGCGACGCCCGCCGCTGCGCAGGCGGAGCCGCGACGTTCGCGGCGGGAACGGGTGTATGCCTACCGGCTGCTCTGGTGGATCGCGCTGGCGGTTTTCGTGATCGACCAGGGGACGAAGACCTGGATCGCGGCGGTGATTCCCTTCGATCCGCATGGCTGGCACCTGGAGCGCATCGTGGTCATCGACGGATTTTTCAATCTCGTGCACGTGGGCAACACCGGCGCGGCCTGGAGCATGTTCGAGGGCAAGAGCCCCTTCCTCGCCGTGCTTGCGGCGGTGACGCTCGGCGGCATCTACCTGTGGCGCCACCAGCTCGGACTGCGCTCGCGCATCGCGCAGGCCGGCTTCGGCCTGCTCTGCGGCGGCATCGTCGGCAACTTTGTGGACCGGCTCCTGCGCGGGGACCGGCTCCTGGACGGCCACGTGATCGACTTCCTCGACTTCCATTTCGGCAGCTACGTGTATCCGACATTCAACGTCGCCGACATGGGCATCTGTATCGGTGTGGGCATTTACGTGATCCACTCCCTTTTCCAGCCGGCGGCCAAAGCATAAGGGTGACGCGACGCTTCACGTGGGCCTGCTGTTGTCCGGTGGCCTGTCTTCGGACAGGCGTCATCCTTGCGCTGCTGTTTTTTCGGCAAGCGGATTTACGGTGAATCTTTTGTTTCCTTGCGATGATCCAGCCGCCATCGCCCCGGCGTGACGCCGGTCACGCGCCGGAATGTCCGGGAAAAATACGCCGCGCTCACATATCCGCACAGCGCCGAGATCGTCTCGATTTTGTGATCCGACGATTCAAGAAACCGCATCGCCTGCTTCAGCCGCCGCTTTTCCACGATCTCCCGAAAACTTTTCCCGGCAAATTCCGCACACAGGACGGAAACCCGGTTCGGATGTAACCCCACGGCATCCGCCACCTGCTGGCGATTGAGTGGACGATGATAGTTCTCCTGCAAAAACCGGTCGATCCCCAACCAGCTCGCATGAGCCTTCCCTAACGGAGCGGGTTCGATGACCGTTTCACAAATCCACCCGTATAGCATCACCCACAACCCGCGCGCCAGGTAATAGCCCGCATCCGTGTTTTCCAATCCCTCCGCCACGCCCCTCTTCCCGTCCGGACGCCGCGACAGGATTTGTGTCAGTGATTCCAATACGGAGAGCACGTGCGGCGGACGATCCTCGTGCCAATGATGTACCAACGTTTTCCTTACACCCGCGCGTCGTTTCCCCGGCGCCATCGCCTCGAAATCCACCACGATGAACCGGGTAAACGTCGCCTGAAAAATCGCCGCCGCATACCGGCACGACGTGGCAAACCGCTCGTTGTCGTGCGCGTCGGCAGGGAAGAACCAGACATCGCCCGGTTTCAGGCGCACGGTTTCCGCCAGTCCGTGGCGCACGAACGTCAGCGCATGTTCGCCCTCCAGCAGCAGGTGCAGACGCGGAATCGATTGACACCTCCAACCGCCCTCACCACCGCCGATCCAGGTGGACTCCAGATTATCCGGCAACGAATCGTCCGCGAAAAAGAACTGCCCTCCGGCCTCCCTGTTCAACATCCCTGCGCAAGGCTCAAGCTGTCGCCGTATCTCGTGCAACGGCACATCGCGCCAGGTGCAAACCCCGGAAGGCGACGGGGGCGTGGAGGATAACGGAACGGGTAACGGCATCATGAAACGCAGCCATAAAGACAACAACGATGGCGCGTTTTCAAGCCCCGTCCTGTTTCTCGCCAGCCGCGGCCAATGCCCGCGCTGGCGTCGCAAACAATCAAAGGCTCAGAGGCGTGCGAACTCGTTTTCCAGTTGTTCGTCGGTGAGATTGATGACCGGGACCTTCAGACGCGACAGCGTCTCCATGAAGGTCCAGACAGGTAGCCCGGCGAACTCGGCCGCCTGGGCAAGAGTGAGACGGCCCGGATCGAACAACTTTGCCGCCAATATCTCCCGCAAATCCTGACGCAGGTCGTCAGGCCCCGGACCGGACCTAAGGAGGCTATGAAAGATAAACGAAGAGAAGATGCGCCGGGATTGAAGAGTGAGCCAAGGAGCTGGCGCAGGAGTTTACCGAGGTAAATGACTGTGTCGGCAACGCCGGATCACTCTTCAAGACCAGGTAGATTTGCTTCGGTTGTTTTTCATAGCCTCCTTACCAGCCAGCGGTCATCAACAGGCACTTCAGGCGTAGTCATGCGCCACAGACTACGTCCGTGAAAAATGACGTCAAACGAAGGCCCTGTTGCCACGGCCTGCAAGCAGCCATTGCCACCCCCTCAAAACAGATCAATGTGCGTGGCAACGCACATGAATCCGGCCAAAACAGATCATGAGGACAAGAAATACAACCTCTTTACCGTATCCGTGCAGCCACAGCGCAGGGTAAACTGCGCACCTATGAAAACCCGAAAAACATCACGTTTCATACTCGATCTCATACTCGGCATATTTATGACCGTTGCCGGCGCCGCCACGGTATCTGGCGAAATCATTGCCTATTGGAATTTCGACAATAACGGGAAAGACGCGGTCGGCAACCTGATGCTTGCGCCTGTCGGCGGAGCATCCTGGTTGACAAACGGTTTTATCGGAGAGTCCGCCCAAATAACAAATACCAAGACCGGTGATTCCTTCCAGGGTTTCACTTTGCAAACCGCCGCCGCCTCGACACAGATCGGAATCGGCCAAGCCCCCGGAACGATTAGTTTCTGGGTCAATCCCGATTCCGTCAGCGGATGGAGCATATTGCTTTCAGTCAGCAACTCCACCGGAGGCGGTGACCGCAACTGGTGGATCGAAAATACCAACGGCGCGCTCAGCTTCGCCATCCGTAATCAATCCAACAATACACTCGTCAAGACAGCCAGCGACACCTTGTTGACTGCCGGAGCATGGAACCACGTGGTTGTCCGTTTCACCGGAACCGGCATCAATATCAGCGTCGCCTCCGGGAGCGCTGATACGCATCTGCCAACCTCCTCCTTTGCAGCCTTTGGCGGATCTGCCGCCTCCACCGCTCCACTAGTCGTTGGAGGACGTGACGGAGAGCCATCCGGATCGGGTAATGCCGGTTTTAGCGGCAGCTTTGATGAACTCGCCTTCTTCAATACCTCTCTTTCCAACAACGAAATCAATCGCCTCTTTCTGGACGGCAAGGCTGGCGCCGCCCTGATGTCTGTCCCCGAGTCCGCTGATATGGCGCTTCTTTCGGGTATCCTTCTTCTCACGACAACCGGCATCCTGCGCCACCGCCGCCAGCCGTCCGACTGATCTGGTTTCGTCCTCACCCTCTGCTCCATCCCCACATGCAACACACAACACATCCCATATACCCTGCCCAAAGCGGCCATCAACGGGCCTTCACCCTGGTCGAATTGCTCACCGTCATTGCCATCATCAGTATTCTCGCCGCCATTATCATACCGGCGGTTGGAACCGTCCGCGTCAAAGCCCGGCAAACCGTCAACGCCTCCAATCTCCGCCAGCTTGGCGTCGCGATGCAGGCTTATTTCTCGGAGAACAACCGTTTTCCCATTCCTGACGGCGCCACACTCAATCCAAACGTCGATGGCATCCTCAACGAATCGTATGACTCCATCCTCAAGCCCTGGATCGACGGAAACCGCGGCATCCTTCACAGTCCGTTTGACAATGGCATCGACACCCGTTCCTACGCCATCAACAACCGGGGAACCACGCGCGACGGCAAGAACTACCGCGGAGCCATTGGCCTTGATCCGTACACCATCGAATCGCCCGGACACAAAATTGTCCTTCACGAATGGTACACCGCCGACAACCTCCCCTTCGAGGCAAGGTTCTCCGCCAGTGGCAATTTCGAGAATCTCGCCCGCAACGAGCCTACCGCCGCGCTCATGGTCGATGGCCACGTCGCGCTCATCCCCGTGGCACATCAAAACCACGCCGACGCAGGCAGCTATTACTTCGTCATTGCATGGCCCAACGATGATAAAAAACCCATGCCCTGACCCTTCGCATCCTCACATCAAAACCACTCCATTCATTTTTTCGCACATGCCCAAGCCACTTCGCGCCCTTCTCTCACCAATCGTCCCTCTCTGTATCCTTGTTTTCATGCCAATCCTGGCAACCGGAGTCGGCGGAGCCAATCCCGTTGAAATCACCGTCCAGGCTGACAAACCCGAGGATGCGATCTGCGCCAACGACCTCAACCGTCTCAAGGCCCTGATTTCCGGCATTGGATGGGATGGTGTCTCCGCTGATATTGAGGGTTCGCTGGCCGACATCGGTATCCAATACGCCCGCATGATAAACCGGTTCAAGGACATCAAATGGAAAAACGCTCCCTCAACCGCATGGGTGGATAAGGATGGAAAGCTGCAATTCTCCTACGACCATCCTGCAATGATCGCGGCCTCGGCCCGCCGTTCTGGAGCCGGACTCCATCTCGTCTTCGCCGAAAACGTCCCCTCGGCCCTGCGCGCGGACAACCTCTCCCCGAAACCGCACGAGGCCGTGCCCAGGCACAATGAATACGCGGATTTCGTCGCCAACGCCATTCATTCGCTCGCGCTTTCCGTCTCCGATCAGCGGGAGACCATTTACATCGAGGTCGGAAACGAGCCTGACACCCCGGGTTATTGGTATGGAAATCTCACCTACACCGGGAAATTCGACCGCTACATGCAGGCCTACAAAACCGTGGTCGAGGGTGTGCGCCGTTATGAGGCCGCCCATTCTGCGGCCAAAGGAGGAGCGCGCATTCGCGTGGGTGGCCCTGCCGCCACCGCCTATAGTTTCATGCTTCACGTGGGAGACTGGGGATCGCAACCCGCTCCCTCCTTTAACTGGGTACACCGTTTCATCAGCACCTGTGCGCGCGAAAACATACGCATGGATTACGTGAGCTACCACGCATACGCCAACTGGCACCCCGTCACCGCATCCGTTGGCTATCGCAGTTTTCCAAATCTGACCCGAACACTCGATCTCATCCGTCTCTGGCGAGATGTCCTGCTGCCCGAGGCCGAAATCCTCGTCACCGAATGGGGCATGGATTCAACGCGCAACGGAGCCGGGGCACGCCAGAATTTCACGCATGTCGGCGCCGCCCAATCCATGGCCATGCTCAACATCATGCTCGAAGCGGGAGTCAATCGGGCTATTTATTTGATGGCTCGCGTGCCTCCATTGACGGATGATTGCGAATGGCCGGCCTTCTTCACCCAGCGCGGCGAAGCCGCTCCCGTCTGGCATCTATTCGGGTGGATACACCAAATGCAAGGACGCCGCGTCCGCGTGGGCCAGCCCTCCCTTGGCGTTGTTCCCGACATGACCACTCCCGGCATCTTCGCCGTCGCAAATGCACCCTCGGGTAGCGGAAGCATCCTGATATGGAATACACGCTGGTTTCTCAACCCGGACGACAGGAACGCCGAAGGATGGTCCGATGCCCGTGAGATCGATCTCCGCCTCACACTTGACGGCATGAGTGCTCCCGTTGAATTTTCCACGGCTTCGCTTGATGCCAGCACCTGCCCGCCACTGGCCATCAAACCAATCAGCAAGGCCGAACTCGGCAACATAAACCGCGGCGAACGCCTCGTGCCTCGCCCGGAAATCATGAGAACACAACCCATGAATTCCTCCTCGGTCTCCGGCCACACACTCGCCCTTCGCTTGCCCAAAGAATCCGTCGTGTTGGTAAAATGGGAAAGCAATACCCCGGTCTCTACCGATGATAAAACAAAGATTTCAATCCCTGATGAACAGAAACAGGGAGGCACACACCTTGGCCGTATGTAACCAAAGCTCACCTTTGCCGGTTTTGGTGAACACGCCTCCGGACAATCATTCATATCTGGATACAGGGAAGGCCCGCATCGTCTGGGCCATTTCCCATCCCTACCAGGCCGTCCGCACGGTGGACATCGAACGCACTGCCTCCGGGGCCATCGTCGTCGCATGGCGGGCCGAGCCGGAATCCAACCGCCACGTGGACATGGGCGACATCCTGTGCTCCGTCAGCCGCGACGACGGCAAAACATGGTCAACACCTGTCTGCATTGCCGGATCGGATACGCAATGGGCCTATGCCAACATCGTCCTGTATTCACACGACCGGACTCTCCACGCATTCGTCGGGCGCTGCCCTGTTGCCTCGCCCCATTCGGAGCAACAGGTGATCGTCAGCCGTGTCAGTCGGGACGATGGCGCCACATGGACGGACGGACGGCTCGACATGCACTACGCGCACCCGACCATCGGCGGAGGCAAGGTGGTTCGCTTTGGCAGCCGTTTCCTGATGCCCTTTCATCGCAATGACCACGGTTTCGCCAACAAGGCGGACCAGAACGTTTCTCACGGACAGTATCCGCTCCTCTATCAGGAAAAGCCCATCCGTCTTCACGGCGTCCTTGTTTCCGACGACCTGCGCATCTGGAGGCCGGGAGGCATCGTGCCGCAACCCGCCGGCACACCGGCGGCAGATGCGTTTTTACAGGAAGGTTTTATTGCTCCCGCCAACGACGGCAGCGGCGACCTGCTCCTCGTCATGCGCGAGGGCGACTGGCGCGTGACGCGCAATTCGCGGACGGGGCAGCCCGACCAATGGAAACTCGTTTCCGCAACCGGGTGCGCCTTCGTTTCACGCAGTCGCGACGGCCTCGCCTGGACGCCTGCCGTTCCCTGGCCCGACATTCCCAATCACAACACCAAAGGCGCGTTCCTGACCGACGCACAAGGGCGCCACATTGTCTTCTACAACGACGCCCCGGATCGCGAACGCCTCTTCGTCATGGCTCGCGCTCCGGGTAATGGAACCTGGTCCGTCCCGCTCATGCTGACCGGCGGCAAAGGTTGGAATTGTTACGCGATGGCCGTGGAGGCAGGGCGCGACGAGAAGGGGGAAACACGCATCTTGACTGCCTGGGAATCCGGCAAGCAACACGTCGTTTTCCGCGAAATTTATATCATCGGCCAAGACGCCCCTGATCCGTTCCGGGAGTAATCGAACGTACCGGTGCCGTGCACGCGCCGGAAAACGCCAAAGTGTGTTCGTGGAAACGAAGATCAAAGAACGGGCCGGGGGGCGAGTGGCGCGGGTCGAGTGGCGCGGGCGGGACGCCCGCTCAGGCGCGCAGCGCCGCCCCCTTGCCTCTCGGGAAACCCATGCAATGCGGCCGAAGGGCAACGCCCACGGGCAAGGATGCCCGTGCCACGTCGGAGCCGAGAGGCAAACGCTCACGGCCAGGATGGCCGTGCCACGCCGGAGCAGTGAGGCGGCGCGCCCTGCCTTGCCAAAGCCTGTCCGGTTCGCGAAGGTCGGCGTTTCCGATTCATCTCATGCCTTCGTCTCCGCTGCCACCGCCCGTCGAACCTCCGCCTCCCGCTCGCCTCGCTTCCCTGCGCACCGCGTTCCTCGCCGGGTTGTTCATGCTCGCCCCGCTGGCTGTCACCTGGGTGGTGTTTTCCTGGTCGGTCACCCAGGTCGGCGGTCGCTTCCGCGACACGTTCTTTTTCTACGTCCCGGAGGAGCTTTTGTCCAACCCGCGGCTCGACCTGCTCTGGAATGTGCTGGCCACGCTCATCGTCGCCGGGCTCATCACGCTGCTCGGCACCTTCTCGCGCAATCTCATCGGTCGCGTTTTCGGTCAACTCGCCGAACGCGCCATCCTCGGCATCCCGGGCGTGAGCGCCGTTTATAATGCGGCCCGCCAGATCATCACGACCTTCTCCGCGCAAAACCGGAATCTTTTCAGCAAGGTCGTGGTCGTGGAGTACCCGCGCCGCGGTTCGTGGACGCTCGGCTTTGTCACCAACCGGAGCCAGGGCGAACCGCAGGTCCGCGCCGGCGGCGAGCACGACGGCGAGGCCGGCCGGCCGCTCGAACGCTGGACGGTGTTCGTGCCGACTTCGCCCAACCCGACGAGCGGTTTCCTGCTGCTGCTCCCGAAGGAAGAGGTCACCGAACTCGACATGAGCGTCGGCGACGGCATGAAGTTCGTGATCTCGGGCGGCTCGTTCGTGCCGCCCTGGCCGCCGCCTGCGGCGATGGCGCCGGCGGCGGCGAAAAATCCCGGCGGCGCGGCAACGGGCATAAATGCGGGTTGAACCGGAGGACCGTTTCCGTGGCCGGGCCGCTGATCCAGATCGAGGCGTGGGTACTGAGGCGGTTGCCGCCTTCGGATGCCTTTCAGCGGCTCGTGCTGTTCGATGCTGCGCACGGGACGCTCACGGTGCTGCACCGGATGCCGCGCAAGCCGAATCCCGACCAGATCAACCCCGATCTTTTTGACGAGGTGGCCGGTGTGGTCGAGGGCGGGAGCGCCGCAGCGGGTGGCTTCGGCGGTTTCGGCGGGGCGGGAGGGGCGGGAGGCTTCGGCGACGCGGGGGGAGGGGGAGGAGGCCTCGGGTTCGTGAAGGAGTTGCGCGTGGTGGCGCGGCACGAGCGGATCGGACGCGATTACGAAACCCTGCAACGGGCGTCGGCCTTCGCCTCGCTGGTGGCGCGCAATCCGGTGCCGGAGGAAAGCCGGGTGGAGGTGTTCGCGTTGCTGCGGACTGTTTTTGCGGCGTTCGCGAGCGGCGCGCCGCCGGCAGTCGTTTACCTGAAAGGGTGTTATCGCTTCGCGCGCGACGAGGGTTACCCGGTGCGCCAGCAATGGCTGGCCACGCTTTCGCCCGGGTTGCGGGCCGCGGCCGGGTTTTTATTGCAGACGCCGCTGGCGGAGATCGGCCGGTGCGGGCTGCAACTGCGCGACGGCGACGTGCTCGTGCGCCGGCTGGCGGAGTACCTGCGCGGGCACACCGAACTGGAAGTGGAGTGATGTGATTTTCGATTTTCGATTCCCGATTTTCGATTGGGCGCTGCCGCGCCGGACTGCCCGTTGGAGCGGCAGCTCCACAATCGAAAATCGGGAATCCAAAATCGAACATTCCCCCGCTTGCATTTCGCCACCGGTAAGGGCCTGTTTGCCACATGGAATTCGATCTCGACCAACGCACCGCCTCGCTGGGTATCGGCGAGTTTTCCGCGTTTACGGTCGGGCCGCGTCCGGCGGGCAGCGGGCAACAGGGCGGCGTGTGGCGCGCGCAGCTCGGCACACGCTGGCACCAGGAATTGCGCGCGCAGGTCGCGGCGGAGCGGACGGACGCGACCTTCGAGGTGCCGGTGAGCGGCCGCGTGGCGCATGCGGGCTGGTTGATCTCGCTGACCGGCCGGATCGACCAGATCATCCCGCCGTCCGCAGTGTCGCCGGTGGCCGGGGGGGGGGGGGGAGGGAAAAAGAACAAAACCCCGCGCCGCGAGGAACCGCTCGTGTTGCGCGAGATCAAGACGACGATGCGCGCCATCCCGGCCGTCGAGGAGGAATTGCGCGCGGAGTATCCGGAGTATTTTGTACAACTGGCCACTTACGTGGCGCTGCGCCGGATCGCCGACCCGGCGCAGCGCGTGCGGGGCGAATTGTTGTTCGTCGAGGCGGGCAGCGGCCTGAGCCAGACCATCGCCTGCAGCGATGCGGACGAGTCACTGTTTCGCTCGCAACTGGAGGCGGTGCGGGAGTTCCTCGATCTGCGGGCGCGTTCGCGCGCGCGGTTGCGCGGGCTGGTGTTTGCCCCGCCGTTCGCGAAGCCCCGTATCGGCCAGGAGACGACAGCGGCGGAGCTCGAGGCCGCGATGGTGCTGCACCGGAATGTGCTGTTCACTGCGCCGACAGGTTTTGGCAAGACGGGCGTGCTCCTCGAATGCGCGCTCGGGCAGATGCGCGCCGGGCGGTTCTCGCGCCTGATCTACCTCACGAGCAAGGCGACGGGGCAGTTGCAGGTGATGGAAACACTCGGGCGGATGCGCTGCGGGGATGCCGCCACTGCTGCCGCCGCTCCGCCAGGCCGCCCGGACGATGCCGCATTCGTGCAGGCGTGGCAGGTGCGGCCGAAGCGCGAGCATTGCATAATGACCACGTTCCACTGCGTGCGCAGCGTGTGCGGGTATCTCGACGGGCTGGAGCGGCGCTGGGAGGGCGCGGGGCTGGCGCGGTTTTACCGGTTCGGGAGCGAGGCGCGCGACATCGCGGCGTTGCGCGCGGCGGGGCGGCATGCGCGGGTGTGCCCGTACGAGATCACGCGCACGGCGCTGGCGTTTCAGGATGTATGGGTGGGCGACTACAATTATGTGTTCGCGCCGGCCAACCAGGGGCTGTTTTCCGGGCAGCCCGGCTTTGATCCGGCGGAGACGTTGCTGGTGATCGACGAGGCGCACAACCTGCCTTCACGCGTGGCCGACGCATGGTCGCATGTGGCCGATGCCGGCACGGCGCGCGCGGTGCTGGCGGAGCTGGACCACCAGCGCGCGCCGGCGCCGCTGGTACGGGCGTGGGAGACGTGGGCTTTGTTGCTCGCCCGGCTGCGTCCGTGTGAGGAACTGGGGCTTGACCAGGAGGATGATGTGGCCGATGCGTTGCGCACGCTGGCGGCGCGGATCACGCAGACTCCGCTCGATGCGGCCGACCTCGGGCCGTTTGTCAGCGAGGCGGTGTGGCAGATCCCGGCGCTGGCCGAGTGGCCGGGGTTGGGCAATCTGCAAAAACTGCTGTGGTGCCCGGCGGAGGGGAAACTCCATCTTACCTGCATCGACGCGGCGCAGGCGATCGGCGAGGCGCTGGCGCCGTTTGGCGGCGTGGTGTTCTCGACGGCCACGCCGGGTCCGGCGGACTTGTTTGCCGAAGCGTGCGGGCTGGTGGACAAAAGCCTGAAGGCTGAAGGGGCGGGTGTCGCGGAGTCCCGGATACATGGTGCGGGTTCCCCGGTTTTCAGCCTTCAGCCTTCAGGTTTTCAGCTTTTCCCTCTCGCTGCGCGCACGCCGTGGCGCGAGGGCGCGTACGACATCGCGTACGATGTGCGCGTGGACACGACGTACCGGGAACGGGGGCGCCATGCGGGGGTGACGGCCGCGACGGTGGCCGCGTTGCACGAGGCGGCGGCCGGCTGCGTGGTGGTGTTTTTCCCGAGTTATGCGTACGCGGAGGCGATCACGCGCGAGTTGGACGCAGGGTTCCCGGCGATGCGTGTGGCGCTCCAGCCGCGCCTCACCGATCTGGCGGCGCAGACGGCCTGGGTGGAGGAGTCGCTGGTCTTGACGGATGCGCTGTTTCTGGTGCTGGGCAGCAGCTTCGCGGAGGGCATCGACGCGCTCGGCGGACGGGTCAGCCATGCGATGGTGGTGGGGCCGGCGTTGCCCGAGGTGAACGCGGTGCAGAAGGCGCGTCTGGCGGCATTGCGCGGGCTGCCGCGGGAGGGGCGGGAGGAGGCGTTTCGCCGCGTGTACCAGGTGCCGGGCATGCAGAAGGTGAACCAGGCGCTGGGCCGGCTGGTGCGGGCCCCGGGGCAGAGGGCGCGGGTGCTGCTGCATTGCCGGCGGTTTGCGGAGTTGGGCTACGCACGGTTGCTGGATCGCGATTACCAGTTTGGCGAGACGATCACCGGCGATGCGGAGTTGTCCGCATGGCTGCGGGCGGAAGAGGCCGGCTTCAGACCGGCCGGGGCTGCCGGCGAAAACTGTCGCGCTGGGGGAGGCGGATGAGTACCGGGTCCATGATGAAGGGGGCGATGGTGCCATCGCCGACCGGTTCGGGGGCGGTCGCGTGATCCGGGAGCTTGGCCAGCCGGGAATGGAGCGTGTGCCGTATCACCTGGCGGAAAAGGCCGACCGAAACGCGGACGCCGAGCACGCGCCGGAGAAGGCCGCTGTTTTTGGGGTGGTGCCCGTATTCCCAGGCTTCCATGGGGAAATCGCGCATCCGGCGCAGGTGGCCGGCGGCGCGGGCCAGGTCGTAGTCCGGCGTGAAGAAATCGGGCGCGATCCGTCGCAGGAACGGATACAGCAGTCGCCCGGCCGGGTGCAGGGTCTCCCTGACCACGGATTCTTCAAAATCTTCGGGATCGAGGTGGCGATCCTCGCAGTACAGTTCAGCGAAGGTTCGCCGTTGCGGAAAGGTATCGTTGCTCATGAGGGAAAAAAGCACGGCAAGGAGTGTGTCTGTTTCCGCTCATTTGCGATAATATTTTGTTACAAAATGGCATTTATGTGGACATTCGTCCGGTTCCGGCGGCGATGGCGATGGCGATGGCGGCCCGGTTACTTTACCCGCGAGGCCATCGTTTCGGCCAAGCCGGCGAGAAAGGCGGTGTCGCCCGGAAGGGTGCGGATGGCGGCGATGGCTTCGGCGGTCAGTTCGCGGGCGAGGCGGCGGGCGGTGTCGATGCCGTGCAGTTTCACGCTGGTCATTTTGCCGGCGACGGCGTCCTTGCCGGGCGTCTTGCC
This sequence comes from Opitutaceae bacterium, assembly GCA_031266495.1. The sequence goes on along the minus strand of JAISAX010000578.1, from coordinate 621 downwards.
GAGCGTGGCGCGGTCGGCGGTGGCATCGAGGACGTCGTCGATGATCTGGAAGGCGAGGCCGAGCTGGCGGCCGGCGTGGTCGAGCGTGGCGAGGGCGGGGTCGCTGGCGCCGCCGACCAGCCCGCCCATGACGAGCGAGGCGCGGAGCAGGGCGGCGGTCTTGTTGAGGTGGATGTAGTCGAGGTCGGCGGCGGTGGTGGCGGCGTTTTTCTCGGCGAGCAGGTCGGCCATCTGTCCGGCGACAAGCTGGCCGGGTCCGGCGGCGGCGGCGAGCGTGCGGACGAGCGCGGTGGCGAGGCGCGGGTCGTGCCCGTAGGCGTTGGCGAGGAGGGCGAAGGCGTGGGTGAGGAGGGCGTCGCCGGCAAGGAGCGCGGTGGCTTCGTCGAACGCACGGTGGGCGGTGGGCCGGCCGCGGCGCAGGTCGTCGTTGTCCATGCAGGGCAGGTCGTCGTGGATCAGCGAGTAGGTGTGGACGCATTCGATGGCGGCGGCGGCGGCGAGAGGGGAAGGGGGGGGGGGGGGGGGGGGGTTGGGAGTTGACGGGGTAACCGGCGGCGTCAGTGCCGGCGCCGGGGGCGGCCCGAACAGCACGGCGGCGGCGTGGACGCGGACGGGGCGGGG
>JAISAX010000448.1 GCA_031266495.1 Opitutaceae bacterium | reverse complement strand
GGGGAACTCAGGGGCACCCGGAGCGGGCGAGACGCCCGCGCCACTCCGGAATACGGGTAGCAGGCCCGCCATGCGGGAAACGGTGGGCCTTGCGGAGGGGGGGGGGGATTTTTAACGGGAGACGGAGACGGGAACGGAGGCGGTTTTGCCGCCTTCGGTTTTGATGCGAAATGATTTTCCGTTGAAATTGAATTCCAGCTCCGCGTGTTTTCTGGCCGGGTCTGCCACGTGCAAACGACCGTTGTCGAGCATCACAAGCGAGGGTTGTTTCGCTGTCAAAATTTGCCCGTTCGGCAACGTGATGCTGCCCGGACTGAAAAATGCGACCATCGTTGCGCCGTCACTCCCGATGGCGTGAATCGTGTCGGAATTTGTCTGGAGTTGGCGCATTTTTGTCCCGCTCGCCTCGCCGTCGCCGCTTCCGCCTCCCTCCCCCCCCCTCCCTGTTCCCTGCTCCACGTGGGTAATGGTATAAAAATACGAGGCGTTTTGCGGTTTTGTTCCGTGGTCGATGACGATGGAGAAAATTTTGCCTGTCACCGGGGCGTCGGAAAGCGCCGCCGTCACCCGCTTCCAGTTTCCGGTGACCTGCTCGCATCGCACTCGGGCGTTTTGCGCCGGCACCTGATAGCGAAATGCGCCGTGAACAAGCGCGCCGTTTTTATCGAAACGGGCGGACGGTGAATCGTCCTGCGCGTGGTGCTGGGCGACTGTCGTGTAAACGGGCGCGTCGGCGTCGCCGGAAATCCGGCTGCCGATGCAGGCCATGGCGCGCCCGGAGAAAAAGTAACTTTTGAGGGCGCGAAGTCCGTTGTTGTTGAATTCCATGACACAAAAACCCGTGTCGCCGTCCGAGACGCCGCCAACGAAAGCGGAATCGTTGCGGTTCAGGGGCGCTTTGCATTCGAGGGAAGTGTCGTCCTGGAGCGAAGTGACGCCCGGAATCTGTCGCCAGTTCCACAATGCGCCCGTCTCAAGAATTTCCTTACGGTTGCTCATGGTCATTGTCGCTCCGAAGCCGAGCAGGCGTCCGAGCAGGTTTTCCGCATTGGTGCTTTCGCTTCCGGTCACGCGGGTGGAACTCATCTTGACCGAAAAAAAACATTCGGGCGCACGATGCACCATGTAATCGCTGTCGTGAAAAAAGCGGTTGCCGGAAAAATCGTAGGCCGTGTGGAGGCGGTTGTTCACCGCTGGCTGGAATCGCCTCGCCGCGTTGTGCGCGCTCCGGAATTTTGCCTCCATTTGCCGCTGGTTGATCTGGCGTCCGCAGGCGCCGAGGTCCATCTGCCCGTCGAAAAGCGTCCAGCGCAGGCCGCGGTTGAAGTAGTCAGCGAGGATGTCGATTTTTTCCGGGGGAAAGGCGAACGCGGTGTCCGCGAGGATTTGCGCCCACTTGGTCATGTCCGTCCACCAGGCCAGTCCGTAGTTGCCGAATTGAAGTTGGGGACCGTGCTGGTGAAAGCTCCAGTCGCCCTGTATCCCTTCCTTGCCGGCGGGCGCGACGACAACTTCGCTCGCAATGAGGCTCGCGCCTTCGCTCACCTTGCCGGGGTCGTTGAAGAGGACGCCTTTTTGCAGATGTATTCCCGCAAGCCATACTTTGTTCTGGCCCGTCATGCCGGGTCTGGAACGGGCGAGGATGGTTTCGAGTTTGCTCCGCAGTCCGGGGGAAAGCGGGTTTTCGTTCGCGTTTCCGTTGTCGTCCCCGAGACAGAGAAGGACGGCGCAGAGGGTTTGGGGCGTGCCGATGCTCTGGTGCCACCAGTTGGGACTCGTGAAATCATGTTCCGCCCAAAAAGAGAGCGAATGTACAATCGCCTCGCGAACCTCCGGTTTATGAAAATGCGCCGAGCGCTTGTTGGCGTAGGCTTGGGCAATTTTTTCCAGGCGGGAGAGATGTTCGCGAGTTTTCCAGTGGCCCCGGTTTTTGTTCGCGTAATCAATGTTTTCCCAACTGCCGTCGGGCTTCATGCTTTTCAGGGCATTGGTTGCCTCGGCGTCCTGAAAATTTCCCGAGTAAAAGAGTTCACAGTTTTTCCTGATTCCGGAGAGACTTTCGTCGGCGGCGAGTTTGGCCATTGTATCCGGAAAAGTAGTCATGAAGGTCAGCAGAACGAGCGCGGTGATTTTCATAAGGAGAGACATTCAGGAATTGGACAAGAGGCGGCAACGAAAACAAGGACGGGAACAAGGAACAACCAGGGATACTTCATGCGGGGCGCATCTCAAAAAGTGGACGACTATACAAGGCATACAGTTGCCGGATCGGTGTGGCACGGGCTTCCAGCCCGTGTTCCGGAGAGGCGGGAATGGCGCGGGCGTCCCGCCACTGACGTTCGGGTGGCGTCAGCCGCCTTGGAGTGCGGCGCTCCTGCGCCGCTTTTGTTTTTGCCGCTTTTGGAAACGTCGATGCCTTGGGAAAGCGGCAGAGGACTGCCGCACTCCAAGGCGGGCGTTTGGCAGAAAAGCCCGCGCCACTGCCACTCCAGAGCCTGTCCACTTTTTGAGATGCGCCCCTTCATGCAAATTGAGCGACGGACACTCAATTTGCACGAAATGTCTGATGTGTTCACTGATCTTCCGCGTAACATCAGTGATCGATACGGATTTTGGAACGGATGACGGGGGGGAGGAGGGGGGGGGAGGGGTAGGAGGAATGATGCGGTCATTCTCGCACGATTTCGTAGGCGAAGCGGGGTTTGTCTCCTGCAAGGGTCGCGACGCGCAGGCGCCAGAGGGAGGCAGTGGCGTCCCATTCCAGAGGTGCTGTGGCGAGGCGGGTGCCGTCCATGTCCACGGCCCATGCCTTGAGCGTGGCGTCGGCGGGCAGGCGCAGGTCGATCTCGGCGGCGGCGCGTTCGACGAGGAGAGGCGGATGTCCCCGCTCTTCGAGGAGGGTGCGATCGGCCGACGAGAACCGCGCGCCGGAAGGCAGGGAATCGGAGAGCTGGAGAACGAGGATGCGGCGGCTCCCGGCGAGGTCATGGCCGTCGAGCGCGACAATCGTGACGGTGCAGGACGTATCCGCGGTGTTGCGCACGGAGGCGAATTCGCCTTGCAGGTGGACGGCGGGTGGAAGGACAAAACCTTCGCTGCGGGGTGTGACGAACCGGGCGGTGCCGGCCTTGGCATCAAGCGTGATCTGGCCGGTGTCGCTGCGGAATTTTTG
>JAISAX010000175.1 GCA_031266495.1 Opitutaceae bacterium | reverse complement strand
ATCGCCACGCTGTACCGCAAAATCAAGGAGGAGCAGCAAGAAACGAACCGGGTCGAGACGACGCTCTGGAACTGACTCCGGGGAGTCATCTTTTTATGCGTTTTCTGGCGAAAATCCAGAACGGCGATTCCGGTTGTTTGGGATATATGAAGATCAATACCGGAGCGCGATGGCAAACAGTCACCTCTGAACAACATACAACACACCTGAATCATCCTCAATGAATAAGAAAGGAGAAACAGGTCTGAATTCATTGTTGTGGATATCAATATTGCCAAACAAAGCCTCGAAGCTGAGGCTCGCGTAGCGGTGCAGAAGCTCATTTCGTTCTTTTCGCCAGCCCTCTTATTGAGGCGAGTGATCAGCGGCTCCCTGCTCGGGCTATAATCGGATCTGCTTTATTAACATCATCATTTTGGTGATGTTATGGATCGATTATGCGATTGATTAACAGGCTGTTTTAGTATGTGTATACTCTACAAAAATGTGGAAACTACTGCGCCACCATGCCCAGTGATCGACTCTCAGGAATGATCCAGGCGCAGCGCGACCGGCTCGCGCGCGCCGAAGACCTGCAAGAAAAGCTCAGGCTCACGCAGTGGGACTTGGCCGTGGTGGGCGGAAACCAGCAAGAACCTCGACTTGGGCCAGTTGCTGTCCAAGGCCGTCGCGTCGGGAGCGTCGCTGTGATGGTCGCCTACGCCCACAACGGAAAACGCCTCAGCAAGGGAGGCGTTGGGCCGGAGATGCGATCTGCGGCGGGGCTGGAGCCAACCCCAGACGCCTCCGACCTCAACCCCGTGGCCGTCACCATCAGCAAGGCCATGATCGAAATCCCGCCGCGCTTCGCCGGTCGTGCGCCGGTTGGGAGCGAGGGCGTCTCGCCCTCGAAATTCACCAACAAGACATCTTCGCTTCCTTTCGAGGGTGGCATTAAATCCATTCACGAGGTGCTGCTTTCAACTGTATCTGCAACCTTGGGTTTCGCGTCGCAAGCCGCGGTACAGTCGCAAGCGATTTCTCAAAACAAAGTCGTTTCTTCAGACCCGCCGTACTACGACAACATCGGCTACGCCGATTTGTCTGACTTCTTTTATGTCTGGATACGTAGCAACGCCAAACAGATTTTCCCCGGTCTATTCGCCACCGTCGCCGTGCCTAAGGCCGAGGAGTTGGTCGCTACGCCTTACCGTCACGGCGGCAAGGAGCAAGCTGAGAAGTTTTTTCTCGATGGTATGACCGAGGCGTTGCGCAACTTGGCGCAGCAGGCGCACCCGGCTTTTCCCGTCACGATTTACTGTGCCTTCAAACAATCCGAAACCACGAGTGAATCTGGTACATCCAGTACGGGCTGGGAGACTTTTCTCGAAGCCGTGCTCAAGGCCGGTTTCGCGCTAACCGGCACTTGGCCGATGCGAACCGAATTGGAACGCCGCATTCTTGGTTCCGGCACCAACGCACTCGCATCCAGCATCCTCCTCGTCTGCCGCCAGCGCCCCGCCGACGCGCCCACCGTCTCGCGCCGTGAGTTCATCCGCGAACTCAATGCCGCGCTGCCCGAGGCGCTGGATGAAATGACGCGCGGCGGTGTGAACAGCCCAGTCGCGCCGGTGGACTTGTCGCAAGCCATCATCGGCCCCGGCATGGCGATCTTCAGCCAATACGCCGCCGTGCTGGAAGCCGACGGCACGCCGATGCGCATGCGCACGGCGCTGCAACTCATCAACCGCTTCCTCGCCGAAGACGACTTCGACCACGACACGCAGTTCTGCCTGCACTGGTTCGAGCAGCAAGGCTGGGCCACCGGCAAATACGGCGATGCCGATGTGCTGGCTCGTGCCAAGGTGATGGATGCAGCAAACCGCTCCGACGAGGAGAACTCAAGATGAACCCCAGACATATTGAATTGCTGGAAAAAATCCGGCTTGGCGAAGATGCCTTCCTCGAATTGAAGGAAGTGCGTTTTTCGGGCGACAAGCTCAAGGGGCCAAGCCAGGACGCGCTGGCCGATGAATTGGCGGCCTTTGCCAATGGCAAGGGCGGGGAACTGGTGCTGGGCGTGGAAGATGGCAGCCGTGCCGTGCTGGGCATTGCGCTGGACAAGCTGGACGAGGTGGAGCGGCGAGTGCAGGAGGCTTGCGAGCACTCCATCAAACCCGCGCTATCGCCGGTCATCGAGCGTTTGACCCTGCCCGATGCTGCGGGCGTGGAGCACGCGGTCATCCGCATCGCGGTGGAGCGCGGCCTGTTCGTGCATCAAAGCCCCAGCGGATACCTGCGGCGTGTCGGTTCAGCCAAGCGCCCACTGCCGCCGGACGAGCTGGCGCGGCTGTTCCAGCAGCGCAGCCAATCGCGCTTGATCCGCTTCGATGAAACTCCGGTGGGTGCGGCGATACTGCACGATCTGGAACCGGCGCTGTGGCGGCGCTTCGCGCCATCCAACAGCACGGATCAAGACGAGGTATTGTTGAACAAACTGGGCATGGCCGAGCGCGACGACCGGGGCGAGTGGCGCCCGACGGTAGCCGGCATTCTGATGGCGTGCCGCGAGCCGGAGCGGTTCTTGCGCGCGGCCTACATTCAGGCAGTGGCGTACCGCGGCACGAGCACCGTCCCCGAAAGCGAGCGCATCTATCAACTCGACGCACGTGATATCACCGGGCCGTTGGATCAGCAGATTCTGGACGCCTGCGCCTTCGTGCAAAGAAACATGCGCATCATGGCCTTCAAGCACGCAACGGGCGGACGCGAGGATGTGCCTCAATTTCACATGGCGGCGGTGTTCGAGGCAGTGACCAATGCGGTGGCGCACCGGGACTATTCGATGCCCGGCACACGGATTCGCCTGCGCCTGTTTGAAGACAGGCTGGAGATCCACACACCCGGCATGCTGCCGAACACCATGACGCCCGAAAAACTGGCGTTTCAGCAGACGGCGCGCAACGAGGTGATTGCAAGCCTGCTGGCGCGCACGCCGATCCATGACTATGCGCTGGCACCGCATCGCCAGCACATCATGGACAAACGCGGCGAAGGTGTGCCGCTGATTCTGCGGGAAAGCAGCCGTTTGTCCGGTAAGACGCCGGTGTTCGAGTTGATTGACGACAGTGCATTGAAGTTGACGATTTACAGCGCGAGCGCGGAGCAAGAATCATGAACCCCAAACCCTGGCGCGAAATCGCGGAACCGCACTCCGATGTGCGGGAAGGCAAGTTCCAGCAGGCCGAATTCGCCGCCGACCTGTCGCGCGTGCTCAAGGAGAACGAACTGCTCATCAGCGAATGGGCACCGATCCATCTGGCGAAGGTGCTGAAGGACTGGTTCTGGGAGGATGATGCGAAGGACACCAGCCCCGATTCAGGCCAAGCGGCAGTTCGCCGATCTGGTGGACGAGGTGGTGCAGCAGTTCACCCTGCGCCCCGGCGTGAAGGTGCGGATCGCCGTCGAAATTCAGGCCGAATCCCCGACCGGCTTCGACGATGGCCTTCAGCGCGCGGTCAAGGAGGATAGTGCGTCCTCCCTTATTGTTGCGGCATCTCCTTGGGCCGTCACTGCGGCGGGCAGTGACGGCCCGATGACACGGGTTGACACAGTTCGACACAAGCTCGGTTCGCTTTTTCATCGCCCACGAGACGTTCCGATGCCCGCCCGAGGAAATATGCTCTTGCGTCCGCATCCCGTCGACAGGCTTCGATTACTTCGCCAAGGGTTTCTTTTCCAAGGAAGGCGGGTATGCGCGGATAAAGAGGGTTCGCGCCAGTTTTGCATCACCGTTGCCCAAAACAAGTCGCCATATCACCCGAATACGAGGATCAACCTAAATTCCTCGGTTTGTAGGTCGGGCAACCTTGCCCGACATCGGGCCGTTGAAAACGTACCTTCACTTGATGAGGCGTCCCGACGGGTCATGCCCTCCTCCGGGCAAAATCGGATTCCCCCATCGGGTGACTCCATGATATTCAACAACTTATTGTTTTTTCGATGTATTTGTTGTTTTCGGCGCGTTCAACCGAGGAAGGCGGACGTTCCGCCCGCAAAAAAACCACGAAGCGAAAGAAAAGGCTGCCCACGCTCCCGGGAAGGCACCGCGACCACCCAGTCCGCCAGGCTACCCTCCTGGAGGGAGCGGGTTGAGGTGAGAGTGCGCTTTTACGGTGCAGGCAAGTCACCATTTTCTGTTCTGGAGCCGGTCGCGCAGTGCGATGGCCAGGAGATTCATCCCCAGGACGAGGACGATCAGTACCAGCGCGGTGCCGTATTGCAGCGGCAGGGTCTTGTCGATGTCGGTGCCCGAGGTGGCGAGAACGTACATGTGGTTGGAAAGCGCCATGACCGGACTGAACAGCGAATCCACTTCCCTTTTCGTGAAGAACATCACGGCGGTGAACATGATGGCTGCGGTTTCTCCGGCGGCGCGGGCCACGCCGAGGATGGCGCCGGTGAGCATGC
>JAISAX010000418.1 GCA_031266495.1 Opitutaceae bacterium | reverse complement strand
CGGGTAGCTGCTTTCCCCACCACCCCCCACCTTCCCCCTAACACCCCCCCCCCCCCCTCGCCATCTGCTCAAACCACTTCCGGTTACATCCCCGGAAAACATCCTCCGCATTTCACGGTTGCCTGCCGCCTGGCCGAAAGCATATGGCCTCCGTACATGTCCTCGCCGCACAAGTCCGGAAAATCCCGAAGTAACTCCTCACGAAACCAGCCAGCCGAATCGCCGACTCCAGCCCGGCTGGACGAATTGATCGAGGAGGCATTGGTGGACGCGTATGGCGAAGTTGAACAGGCGAGCGCCTTCTGCTGCATGGTCAGCGACAATGTGAAGTTCCCCTTCAAGACCACCTTGCTGGGCATGCCGATCTCCGTGACCGGCGTTGACATTGACGCGAGAGGAGAAGGCGTCGTCGCCATTGTCATGCGTGGCCACTACAAACAAAAAGTGCCGCTGGCCGACCTGCCGCTTCCCGACCCGTTGCCCGCGGGCGGCGAGTGGCTGCTGGCATACCGGCAATGGGCGGGCATCACGCAAGGAATGGACGACCAGGCCGGTGAAAAAGATGAGGAGGACGGAGAGGACGAAGCATGAGCGAATACCAGTACTACGAATTTGCCGCGGTTGACCGGCCGCTGACCAGGGCGCAGATGGCAAAGCTGCGCAGTTATTCGACTCGCGCGCGGATCACGCCGACGCGCTTCGTCAACGAATACCATTGGGGTAACTTCAAGGGGGATCCGGGCAAATGGATGGAAGAGTTTTTCGACGGGCATCTCTACGTCGCCAACTGGGGCACGCGGAATCTTTACCTGCGGCTGCCGGTGACGTTGCTCAACCTCGCCATGCTCGAACCCTTTCTGTCCGACGAGAATTTTGAGGCATGGGAGGCGCACGGGCACCTGATTTTGTCATTCAGCCACGATAGCGAAAACGGCGACGACGATGACGACTACGACCGGGGCGATGGATGCGAGGACGATTACGACGACGATGATGATGACGGAATCGGCGAATTTGGCGCATCCGGATCGCTCGGCACGCTGTTGCAATTGCGCGCCGAACTCGCGCGCGGCGACCTGCGTGCGCTCTATCTCGGCTGGCTGTCCGGCGTGACGCAGGGATTCGTTGACGATGACGCGCACGAACCTCCGGTGCCGCCGGGTCTGCGGGCCGATGAGCTTACAGGTCCGCAACGGGAACTGGCCCGGTTTCTGAAAATAGACGCCGACCTGATCGCGGCGGCGGCGGAGAAAAGCGCTCCGCTGAAAAAGGATGCCGACAGCCTGCGTCGCGAAACGGAAGCGTTGCGGGAATGGCTGATATCGTTGCCGGCGGACATGAAGGATTCATGGCTGCTGCGCATCGCGGGAGTCACCGGCGACGAAAACGGGGTGACCGTAGTTTCCAACGAGATACAACGCGCTTTTCTGGAGGAACGCCGGACGCGGACGGACGCCACGAATGCGGACGGCCCGACGCCGACGGTGCGTCGCACCGTCGGCGAATTGCTGCGACTCGCGAAGATTCTCGCGGAGGCCCGCCGCAGGCGCAAAGCCGAAAAGGCCGCCCAGGAAAAAGTCCGTCGCGAACGCGAGGCCGCCGCCGCGCGGGAAAAGCATCTCGACCGGCAGGCCACGCGGGAGCACGAACTCTGGCCGCAGGTTCATGCGCATATCGCCACGCGGCTTCCCAAAGGAATACGACCAGGCGGTCGCGTTGCTGCTGGACTTGCGCGACCTCGCCCGGCGGCGCGGAGAAAGCGAAGGTGCTGCGTTTGAATCCCGACTGCGTGAACTCCGCCGCGAACACGCTCGCAAGCCCACATTGACGGCGCGGATCGACAAGGCATTTCAATAACCGCGGCTTACCGCACTTCGACGCGGTGACGTCCTCTCCACTCGCCAACGAGATGGAGTCGTCGTCCATGGCGGACAGTCTCCACAGGGCATCCATCGATCCGGACGGAGCTGTCGCCGAGGGCCGGGAGTTCAAGCCGGGCGATCGCGCCGGGCGGGAGAGAGAAGGGAGGGGGGATGTTCCTTGAAACGGGGGGAATCGGGAACTGACTCTATTTTTCCAGTACCCATCGGAAAAATAGCCGAAATGCACCATCGCCTCGTCACACCGCACTGGAGGAGGAACGAGCGTTGCCTGACGTTATCGGGTTAAAAATGAGAGGGATAAATCCGGTAAATTTCCCCGAGCTTTTTCATTCCCCTTGTGCAGCCGCCTCACACGCTTGTCGCAACCTGTGATTTGCACCGCCGCCAAACCCGTTTTTCCTCGTGAAGTGGGGGTTGTTTATACCAAGCCATGGATGGTTTCCCTCATCCTGGATCTGGCGGGTTACACTTCGGACAAGTGCCTTGCCGAGTGCGTTGCGGTGGAGCCTTCGGCTGGCGACGGGGCTTTCTTACTGGCGATGGTCCGCCGTCTTGTGGACTCGTGTCGGCGTCATCATATCCCGCTCGCCTCTGGCCCGTGAAGCGATCCGCGCTTTTGAAATCGATGCCACCGCAGCCGCTCGCGCCGTGGAGATGATTCGTGCCTGTCTGGTCGACTTTGGCGTCGCGGCCGACACCGCCGGCCAGCTTTCGCGCCACTGGATCAAAACCGGCGATTTTCTCGAATCCGCGCTCGGGTTTCCCGTCGCAGATTTTGTCATCGGCAACCCGCCCTACATCCGTCTCGAGGAAATCCCCGCGGGCAAGGTGGCGATCTACCGTTCCTTCAGCGCCATGCGCGGGCGAGCCGACATCTACGTCGCCTTTTATCAGGCCGCGCTCATGCAACTCAAACCGGGCGGTGTGTGCGCCGACCGCTGGCTGCTCAACGACTACGGCAGCGCTCTCCGTGAATTCATCACCACGCAAGGCTACGCTGTTCGCTACATCATCGAGGCGCATGACGTGGATGCGTTCGAGTCGGAGGTCTCGGCTTACCCCGCAGTCACCATCATTACGCATGCCAGCCAGGGGCCGGTTGTAGTGGCCAAGGCACTTCCCGGCATCGAGACAACTGACCGCGCCCATGTGCTCGATCATCTTGCACGGGCCAACTCCAACACTGTCCTGCGCGCCGCCCGCTTCGATACCTGGTTTCGTGGCGACGAACCCTGGCCCTGCTCTTCGCCGGATGCCCTGCGCCTTCTCAAACACCTTGAGTCCACCTGCCATCCGCTTGAGGACGATGCAACCGGCACCCGTATCGGCATCGGGGTGGCAACCGGAGCGGACAAGGTGTTCATCACGCAACAAACACCCGATATCGAACCGGATCGCCTGCTCCCGCTCGCCCTTGCATCCGATCTGGTTGGCGGCCGGGTCGAGTGGTCAGGTCACTATTTGCTCAATCCCTGGGACATGCGCGGACTGGTGAAGATGGAAAAATCTCCGCGCCTTGCCGCGCACCTGTTGCCGCACCGCGAGCTTCTTGCCGCGCGTCGCACTGCCAAGGGTCAGGCCGACCGCTGGCACAAGACCATCGACCGGGTAAACCTTTCCTTGGTAGCCCGGGAAAAGCTTCTACATTGCCGACATAAAGGACCGCCTGCTTCCGGCTCTCGATACCGGTCGTACCTATCCGCACCACAACCTTTAGAGCGTGTTTAGAATCTTTTCAGTAATATAGAGATAAATGATAATACGACGAAATGTTTGCTGGTATTTAACTTACGTTCGCAATTTTGCCAATTGCGTCGATATTTGTGGTTCTTCACAGAACTAAGGGCTTATCCCTAAATAACGCGAGCCTTTTTAAGGCAGATCAAAGCGCAGGCGAGGGAGACAAGCCCCCAATAAGAGAGTAATGTTTTTTCATAGCGGACAAGAATCTTACGAT
>JAISAX010000417.1 GCA_031266495.1 Opitutaceae bacterium | reverse complement strand
GGCGCCCCCCCCCCCGCCCCCGCGCGGGGGGGGGGCGGGGGGGGGGGGGGGGGGGGGGGGGGGGGCCCCCCCGAGCGGATCGAGGTGCGCCTCAAGGTGGCCGTGCGAGCGGTGGGCGTTGATAAAGCGGCCGACCTGGGCCTGCTTGTAGCTGTCGATGACCTTGATCCCGGCGGCGGGTGCGGCTCCGATGGGGTTGCCGGCGTTGCCAAGAGTAAAACCCTGGAAAAACGCGCGCCAGGTGGGGTCAACCGAATCGGGATTGTCGAGCCATCGGGCGTAGGCGGCTTCAAGGACATCCGCATTGGCGCGGGTCGGGAGCGTGGGATTCATGATTGTCGTCGTAAAAACACTCTTGATAATTGCCGGGATGTGTTTTTTCGCGAGACGTGATTACAAACGGATGGAAACTTCTGAAAATTACAGGGAGATACGGATATGATCAGAAACAAACGCCCTCCCGGAAACGGCCCGGGCAAGCTCGCCACCGACGGCGGGCAGGATCTCGGGCAAACCCCCTTTGGCGCGCTCTCCGGCCTCGGCCTGCCGCCCGGCGGCCCGCCGGCGGCTGGCGGTGACGCCCCGAAGAAAAATCGGGGTCGCGTGGATATCGTCCGCAGCAAGGCCGGCCGCGGCGGCAAGACGGTGACGGTAGTGCGCGGTTTTGCCGGCATCGGCCTGCCGGAAAAGGAACAACTCGCGAAAAAAATGCAGAAGGCGTGCGGCTGCGGCGGCACGGTCAAGGACGGGCAGATCGAGGTGCAGGGCGACAAACGCGAGGACGTCGCGCGCATCCTCGCCGAGGCCGGCTTCCGCCCGGTCTTCGCCGGAGGATAGGGAGCTGTCGAAAAGCCGGAGATTCCGGAATCCTGTCCTGCTGGCATCACTTTGAGTTACACCCTCTTGCACGGCACAATTACTTTCAACTTCCCGTCCGCAGTCTTCCTGTCACCATTCCCGGGTCGAAAGGATTTTATGAAAAAAACCGGTATTATTGCCATTATCATTTTTCTGCTCCTCGCCGTGGCCGGGTTCTTTGGCTGGCGAAGCTGGCAGGCGGAAGCCGTCCGCACCCGCGAAGCCGAGGCCGCTGCCGCCAGCGAACAGGCCAGCCGCGAGCGCGTCGCCGAAGCCGCCCGCCTCGCCGCCGCCGAGGCCGAGGCCACCCGCCTCGCCGAATTGAAAGCGCGCAAGGATGCCGAGGCCGCCGAAGCCGCACGGATCGCCGCCGCCGAAGCCGAAGCCCGCAGGGTCGCTGCCGAAAAGGCCGGCCAGGAAGAGGCCGCCGCCCGTCTCGCCGCCGCACAACAGCGACTCGCCGCGGAAAAAGCCCGCGCCGATGCCGAGGCCCGCCAGTTGGCCGACCAGCGCGCCCGCGATGCGGCCGCCGCCGAAAAAGCGCGCCAGGATGCCCTTGCCCGGGTTCAGGCCACTGGCGAACTGAACAGAGGCCAGGCCGAAGCCGCCCGCGACGCCGACCGCGAAGCCGCCCGCCTCGCCGCCCTCCGGGCCCAGGAAGAGCGCGACCGCCAACTCTCCGCCATCGCCTCCGTGCGTCCGGTTGACCGGATCGTTTATCCGCCGGAGTACAAGGTTCGCCAGCACTACAACCTGCAGGTGCTGATGGAAAACGAACGCCGCGAGGCCGCCGCCAAAACGGCCGAGGCCGAGCTGGAAAACGAACACGCCGCAGCTCCCCAGCCGTAAGAAAGCGCGGCGCGCGCTCACAGCCATTTTTTGCGGCGCATGTAGGCCAGCATCGCCAGCACGCAGGCAGCCGTGAGGCTCGCCGCGAGCGGGTAGGCATGGCGGGCGTGCAACTCGACGCCTTCCATCGCCTTGAAATTCATCCCGTACCAGCCGCCGACCAGCAGCGGCGGGATCGTCAGCGCCGTCAGCGCCGTCAGCACGCGGATGCCGTCGTTGGCCTCGTGGCTCGATTTGTTGAGATAGATGCGAAACGACAGGATCAACTGGTCGGCCCAGGCCACGGCATGCTGCTCGATGCGCCCGAGTTCCTCGGAGAGATCGCGCAGGTAGGGCACCATCACGGGCCGGATCAGCCGCCACTTGCGGCCGGCGAGCTGGGCGGCGACCTCGCGCTGCGGTTTCACGATCTGGCGCAGTTGCGAGAGCTCCTTGCGCAAGGCCACCACTCCCGGGAAAAGTTCGCTCGCGGGCGCATTGCTCAAGGCCGCCACCTCGATGTCGCGCAAGTCGCGATTGAGTTCGTCGAGCGCGGGTTTGTAGGCCTCGACCATGAAGTCGAGCAGCGTGTGCGCGAAACGGTCGGGACCGCGCACCACGGTCGGCAGCTTCACGGCGCGCTCGATGGCAAGATCGACCGGACGGAGCGGCTGCCGGTGCAGCGTGACGAGAAAGTTTTTGCCGAGAATGAGATCGAGCTCGGTCGTGGAAAACTTGTCGGTCCTCGAATAGTCCACCGCGTGCATCACGAGGTAGAGGTAGTCGCCGTAGTCTTCGAGCTTGGGCAGAGGGGAATCGGTGGTGCAGTCCTCGATGACGAGCGGGTGAAAGGCGAAGGTGTCCTCGAGCACGGATTTGATTTCGGCATCGGTGGGCGCGGACAGGTCGATCCAGAGAATCACCGCCGGGTCCTGCCGCAGCGCGGCCAGCGCCTCCGGCGGCGGGTTGCGCTGGTTGAAACGGTTATCGCGAAAAACGAGGGTCGTGATCATATCCAGCGGCGGCGGCGGCACCACCAGATCATCAGGGCGGTGCAGATGAGGGTGACGATCCATGCGCCGGCATAACCGTAGCGCAGGTGGAGTTCGGGCATGTTTTCGAAATTCATGCCATACCACGAGCCGATGAGGATCGCCGGCAGGCTGATTGCGGTGAGCGCGGTGAGCACCTTGATGCCCTCGTTGGCCTGGTAGCCGGACTTGCTCAGGTAGAGATCGAACGAGATAAGGAGCTGGTCGGCCTGGCTGGCGGCCGTCTCCTCGATGCGCACGAGATTGTCGCGCAGATCGCGGAAGTAGGGCAGCATGACGTTGCGGATCACCTTCGATTCGCCGTGGGCGAGGCGCGTGATGACCTCGCGCTGCGGGCGGATGACCTCGCGCAGGCGGGAGATTTCGGTGCGGGCCGCGAGCAGGCGCGGTGTGAGGTCGGCCGAATCGGGCGAAAGCACGTCCTCCTCGATGTCCTCGATCAGCGCGCGCAGGCGGTCGGTGATCGGTGCGTAGTTGTCGATCATCGCATCGAGGACGAGGTGGGTCAGCTTGTCGGACCCGCGGGCCGCGATGCCGGCCCCCTTGCTGCAACGCTCGATCACCAAGGCGACGGAGCGCAGTTGCGAACGGTGAAAGGTGACGAGAAACTCCTTGCCGATAAAAAAGTTCAGTTCGGTGGTCGCGAACTTGTCGGTCTGCGAAAAATCGACCGGGTGGGCGACGAGGAACAGGTAATCTTCGTAATCCTCGACCTTGGGCAGCGAACTGGGCGTCACGCAGTCCTCGATGGCCAGCGGGTGAAACGCGAACACGCCTTCCAGCACCGCCTTGATTTCCTCGTCGGTCGGCTGGTCGAGATCGACCCAGAGCACGAGCCCCTTGTCGGCACGGACGAGCCGCAGGGCGTCGAGATCGAGATCGTGGCCCACCAGCCTGCCGTCGGAAAAGATGAAGTTGTGGATCATACCTGCGCGAGCGCCGAGCGAATGCGGGCGCGGGCGCGACGGCAAGCCCCGACAGGAAGGGGTCTTTCTGCTTCCGCCCAAAACGAACGTTGAACAAACGGGGACGAGCTCTTGTCATGCAAATCCCATGCGTCCCCCTGACCCTCCGCCCGCCGCATCCCTCCCCGAACGCGAACGCCGCCGTCTCAACCGCTCCGTCCGTCTCAACGTCGCGCTGTGCGCGGCCGTGCTCATCCTCGGCGCGATGCTCGTCCGCGAGCACCGCGCGGCCGCCCCCCCCGCGACCGGCAGCACCGGGGCCACACCCCGTCCGGGTGCGGATGCCCCGCGCCTCCCTTCCGCCCCGGTCCGCCTCTCCGCATCCGACGCCGTCCGCGCCGGCCTCACGCGCACCGACTCGGTCCTCCTCAACGCCATCAACCACGGCGACACCCGTTCGCTCCTTGATGCCCTCCGCAAAACCGGCATGGCCGAGGAGGACATCCGCCAGATCGTCCGGACCACGGCCAGGCTCCATCTGGAAAGGGAACACCGCCGCGAGGGGCAGGAACGCTTCGCCGCCGATCGCCCCTGGTGGCAAAACGCGCGCCCGAACGACGATCCCGAATACCTGCAATTCCAGAAAGAGTATGCCCAAAAATACAAAGACCTGAACGCCGAACTGAACACCCTCCTCGGTCCGGACCCCCGCCGCATCGAAAACCTCCGCAAACAAAACCCCTGGCTGTCCGACGAAAAAATCGCGCAACTCCTCGAAGTCCAGAACGACTACGGCGAACTCCGCAACGACACTTGGGCACAATCCCGCGGCTTCCGCACCGCCACCGACAAAGGCGGCTTCGACCTGCTCCGGGCCGAGGAACAACGCGACATCGCCGCCCTGCTCGGCCCCGACGAATACATCCGCTATTACGCAGCCCAAAACCACAACCTCCGTCACGACGCCACCCTCTACAACCTCACCGAAAGCGAGACCCTCCAACTCGCCGCCCTGCAAAAAACGTTCGACGACCAGTTCCCGCCCGGCTCCCGGCCCGCCACCGACGCCGAACGCGAACTGCGCCGCCAGGCGCGCGCTCCGCTCGACGCCCTCCGCAACGCCCTCCTCACCGACGACCGTCTCGACACCGGCCTCGTCGCCCGGAACACCGGCGACTACAGCCTGCTCAGGAACGCCACCGAGCGCTTCAACCTGCCTCCGGAAACCCCCGCGCAGGTCTATGCCCTGCGCGACGAGGTGGCGCACAAATCCCGCCGGATCGCCACCGATCCCGCGCTTGACGAGAAGGGCAAAAGAGCCGCCCTTGCCGCCCTCGCCGGCGACACCCGCAACCAGGTTCGCCAGAAGCTCGGTGACGAAATCGCGACCGCCTATTTCGACAACCGCGGCATGGAGTGGCTCAAGGACGTCGAGAAAGGCAAGAGCGTCGAATTCGACAAAAAAACCGGCCAGCCCAAGGCCAAACCGCTCCCCCCTCCGCCCAAAAAGAAAAAACAGGGGGACTCCTGAGAATTGAACAGAAGGCAACGACCGGTTCGCAGGCCAGCAACTGCTTGCGGCCCGTGATCGCCAGGATCGCCCGCCCGGCGCGGGCAAACCCGTCGGCGAGCGCCCGCAGCATCCGCTCGCGCACGCCCTCGTCTTCCACCAGCGAGGCGTAGAGGCGGGCGATGCCCATGTCGGCCTTGCGCATGGTCCAGAGTGGTTCGGAGTGACAAACGCCGCCGGCCAGGCTAGCGAGTGGCGCATGAGCGGAACCGTTTCCCCTGTCGATCTGATTGCCGAAGCCACCACCCGGTTTGGCGAGCGGCCGTCGTGGGATGATTATTTCATGGCCACGGCGGTGCTCCTCTCCACCCGCAGCCCGTGCGAACGGCTGCATGTGGGCTGTGTGATCGTCAGCGGAGGCGACCGGCGCAACCGGCTCGTCGCCGCCGGTTACAACGGGTTCCTCCCCGGCACTCCGCATGTGTCGCGCGTCCGCGACGGGCACGAGCAGGCGACCGTCCATGCCGAGCAGAATGCCGTGGCCGACGCCGCCCGCCGGGGCAGTTCGCTGGAGGGCTGCGTGGCCTATGTCACCCATTTCCCGTGCATCAACTGCGCAAAGATTCTCGCCGCCGCCGGCATCGCGGAGGTCCGCTACCGCGATGATTACAAGAACGACCCGCTGGTCGCCCCGCTGCTGGCGGACGTCGGCGTGAGCATCCGGAAGCTGTAGGGTGATAGCCTCGCAGGGAACGGCGGTCTTCACCGCCCTGCTGACCTGCTGACCGGAAATTTTTCCATTTCCAGCGAATTACCCGCCTCCTTTGCCGGCCGGATCGTAATGATGTCCGTGACCGCGTAACGGTAGCCGACCGACTCGGTCAGGATATCCAGGACCCGTCTGAACGACATGGGCTGCAAGCGCAAGTTGACTCGCGTCGTTGCCATTTCGTCAGCCTCGCCCCCGAAAAGGACCATGTTCACATGGGGAGAATCGGCAGGGAAATCTCCGGCTTGCGCTTTCTCTGCCTCTTCCGCCAGGGCAGCCAGCCTGGAAATCGCTTGCCCGAGAGACATGTTCAGCAAATCACAACCCGGAACAAGCAGCTTTCCGATTTTTTCCTGGAGTGGATTCCACGACGGAGCGTCGGTGGATACTGTTCTGCGAATACCAAGCCTGCACACCCACCCATCGAGCCGTTGTGGCGTGGCGAATACAGTCGTTTTTCGTTCCCGACCCTTTTCATTTTCAATATCCTCCCTGTCCTGCTCGATACGGCGCAAAAAATACGTCGCGGCCGGATCCGGATTGGAGGGAGACAGTTCGCGCACTTTGAGAAAGGTCTCCCCGGCTCCGTCCAGGGCGCCGACAATATATTGCGCCCGGCCCTTCGTTACGAGCTGCTGCAGTTTTTTCCGATCGACCGGCCTGACCTCGGCGAAAGCCTCGCCCGTACCGACCATTGAAGAATCCGGCACAGGACCGGACCGGTCGGGAAGTGAGGGCAACGTCTGCCCGAAGGCAGACGCCACGATCCAGCACACAACCGGAAAGGCGAGGAGGGCGAGGCGTTTCATGGCGATAACGTGTGGTTGAAAGATCGGGACGAGAGGTAACGCAGACTGCCGGTTCCCTTCACCGGGGCAAAACGTTTCGGTCAATGCAATGGTTTCCCGTTACCTGCGAAAGCCGCCGCTCAGGGAAAAACCCTCATTCCCTCCTCGTCAGCGCCGCCGCCCGCCGGTACTGCGCGCGAAAGTGCGCGCCGAGCGTCGCCGCCATCCGGATCTCCTCGGCCTTGTCGCGCGCGCCGAGCGCCGCCTTGATCGGGCCGCCTGCCGCGGCGTAGTCCACCGCGCTCACGTCGAGCATCACCGCCAGCGCCGCGTCCGCCGCCGCCATGTCACCGCGCTCGCGGGCGGCATGGATGGCGCGCCACGCCTGCTTCAGTTCGCGGTGCGAATCCAGGCACATCGCCCGGATGATGAAACGCAGTTCGTTGAACAGGCTGCCCGACCAGTCGGCCCGGTAAACGAGCGGTTCGGCCACCGCGTACGGTTTTTCGTCGGGATCGCTCCGCAGCACGTCGATTCCCGGCAAGTTATAAAAATCCTTTCGCACCGGCAGGCGCCGCAAGGCAAACCGCTGCGGGCCGCCGGGCGTCCCCGCCTTCTGGTCCCAGAGCCGCTGCCCTTCCATGCCGAGCGCAAACTCGATAAACCCGCGCGCCACCTCCGGATCTGGCGCGCCGCGCAGCATCGCCACCGGATCGACCGAATACGCGGTGCCTCCCTCGGGCGATACGTATGCCAGGCGGTCGCTCTCGCCGCGCCGCAATAATGCCTCCACCTGCTGGCGTCCGTAAAAATCGATACACATGCCCGCCGCGCAGTTGCCCGCCGCCACATCGATCGGCACCTTCTGCGCGCTGTCGGTGAAATAACGGGCGTTGGCCGCGATCTGCTGGATCAACTGCAAGCCCTGCGCCCAGCCGGCCGCCACAGCGGCGGCCGTGGCCTCCGCCAGCGGGGCTGGCTCCGGCGATTTCAAATCTGAAATTTGAGATTTCAGATTTTCCGCGGCGGTGGCGCGGCTCCCGGCGGCGCGCTTGCGGACCATGCTGTGCATTTTTTGTTGGATGAGGTTTTCAAACGCCTTGTTGATCGATCCGCTCTTCGTCGGATCGGCCAGCGCCACCTCGCCGAAATAGCGCGGATCGGCGAGATCCGTCCACTGCGCCGGGACAGGCAGGCCCAGGCGCTCCAGCGACACGCGGTTGTAGATGATCCCGAACGCGCTCAGCACCGTCCCCAGCCAGCGCCCTTCCTTGCCCCGGTAATCGTCGCCGGCATGTTTTTGGGGAATCGCCTCGTCGGAAAACCAGTCCGGGTGCGCCGTCACCACGCCGCTGTCGATCAGCCGCCCGGCCCGGTCCTGGACCATGAAATCATACGCGCCGCCGCCGAAAAACAGATCGACGCCACACCCGGCATCCGAAGCCAGAAACGCCGCCCGCGCCTCCTTTTCCTCCGCCGTAGCCGAGGCCGGCAGACGCCCGTTGGCGTAGGCCGCCTGCACGGCAAAACTCCACGGCCGCCCCAGCCGGCGCGTCCAGTGGTGGCGGAAGGCCGCCGCGTATTCGCCTTCCAGGTACCGGGCGATCTCGCTCGTGCCGCCGATGCTGCGCCAGTCCACGTACACGGTCCGGCCGGTCCGCTCGCGCCACCAGCGGGCGAACGCCGCCTGGAACTCCTGGCGGATGGCCTCGTTGTGCGGCGAAAGGATGACGAGGGTGTCGTCCGCGCGCCCCGGCGCCTCGCGCGCCGGACGCAACAAAAACGGCAGGGCCACGATGACCGCGATGACGAGCAGGACGATGCTGTTGCGAAGCGTGAACATGAGTTGGCCGGGGGGGGGGGGGGGGGGGGGGGGTTTGCAGGGCGGCATTAAAAAAAAAACCACCGGACCCACGTGCCCGACACAAACCCCCG